>JAYTTL010000190.1:0-1590 GCA_043745325.1 Actinomycetes bacterium | reverse complement strand
ATTTTTGCCGTCAACTGGTACACATCGTTGCAAAGCCAAATCCCAGAAGAATCCTTCTCCCGCGTTAATGCCTATGATGCCTTTGGCTCGTTTGCTCTGGCCCCACTAGGAATTGTTGTCGCTGGCCCACTGGCCATGTACTACGGCGTACATACAGTGCTCGGGGTTACCGGAGGAGTTGTTTTCATGTCGGCGCTGTTCTCACTCCTTGTAAAATCGGTACGCACCCTCAAGGAGATCTGAATTGAACGTTAGGTAGAGGTTAAAAAGTGAATCGCGTAGGCTTCTATCATGACTGAACAGATAGTTGCACCACCAAAATTGCGGGGTTGGTTTCACCTCGGTGCGACACCCGTAGTTATTGTCGCCTCCTTGGTCCTATTTATTTTAAGTAAGTCCTCTTTCAAATTTGCCGTAGCAATCTACTCAATAACTGCAATCATGTTATTTAGTGTCTCTGCAATTTATCATCGGGTCCCTTGGAATCCAGCCAAGAAAAAGATTTGGCGCAGATGGGATCATGCAAATATAAATTTATTGATTGCCGGTTCATATACCCCTTTCGCGGTAACTCTTCTCGAAGGCCGGAGTCGAGATATTCTCTTGCTTGTAGTGTGGATTGGGGCTGCGGCAGGTGTCGCAATGCGAGTTTTCTGGCTCAGTGCCCCGCGCTGGCTTTACGTTGCCAACTATCTACTCCTTGGCTGGGTTGCCGTGGTTTATACGCCTGCGCTTTTTCGTGCCGGTGGCCTGTGGGTGTTATTGCCAATAATAATCGGTGGTTTGTTTTATTCAATCGGAGCGATTTTTTACGCACTTAAGCGCCCAGGCAAAGCAGCAAAGTACTTTGGCTTTCACGAGCTATTCCATATTTTTGTACTCGCTGCGTGGATATCTCAATACATTGCAATCTCAGTAGCGATTTACAGTAAGTAGAGCCTTGCTCTAATCTAAGGCTCTAAACATACGAGTTGCGGGGTGCACAATGGCCGAGAAGAGTTCTTTTTTAAACTGGGTCGGATTCAAAGGTGAAGAGCCTAATCAACCTTCATCGGTTGATCGCATCCGAGAACTTGAGTCTGAACTTGCCGATTTAAAATCTCGTCGTGATATTAATGGATTAAGTAAAGAAGAGTTTGAAATCCTTGCAACTGAAACTGCTATGGCGATGATTAAGTCTGCGCAAGCTCGCGAAAGTAAGGCGCATTCAATTGCATCTCGACTTGTTGCTGAAACCAATCGAATTACAAAGGAAGAGATTGAATCCGCTGATTCAAAAGCCCGGTCCATTCTCAGCGGCGCAGAGTCTCGGGGACGTAAATATATTGAAACGGCCGAATTAGAGGCTGGGAACATGATCTCTCAGGCTGAGGCCGAGGCTGAAGCCCTATTAGAGTCTAAAAAGCGCGAAGCGACATCATTAACTTCAACTGCACGTCGTGAGGGTGAGCGAATTATAGGTAGTGCGACGAGTGAGGTCTCTAATTACCGCCAGTGGTTGACTGGCGTGATTACCGAGGCCGAACGCTTATACAAAGTTCAAACTCAATCTCTGGACGCCGCAGAAAGTGCGATACATCAATCACGGAC
>JAYTTL010000189.1:0-1606 GCA_043745325.1 Actinomycetes bacterium | reverse complement strand
AAATTAGGAATCGATTCAGTTGGTATCCAACGCAGTAATACACCAACAGGAGTTGCTCACATCTGGGTAAATGGTGAAGGTGAAAATAGAATTATTATAATTCCTGGCTCAAATTACGAAATTGAGATTTCTAAAGCGATAACCAGCCTCAACGAAATTGAAAATCTCTCCGTAGTAATTGCCCAGTGTGAAATAGAACAGCAAGTGACACTTGCTGTTTTTACCGCAGCCAAGGCTAGGGGGGCGATTACTATTCTTAATCCCGCACCTTTTGAGCCACTTTCTGACGAACTACTCGCGATATGTGATTGGTTAGTACCAAATGAAACCGAGTTTAAATCTCTGACTGATACCCAACCTTATGAGGATGCAAACTTGACTGGATTTAGATCTGGAAAGAGTTCGATTGTTACTCTTGGTGCGCATGGCGCTGTTTTGATTAGTATCGATGGATCTATTACCCGAGTACCTGCGCCAAAAGTTTCAGTGGTAGATACAACAGGGGCGGGTGATGCTTTCGTTGGAAGTTTTGCTTATGGCTTAGCAGGTGGAATGGATCCAGAGACTGCGCTGAGACTTGGAATTAACGTTGCTTCAATGAGTGTGAGTAAAAAAGGTGCGCAGTCTTCGTATCCAACTCACGCCGAGATTGCAATGCTTTCGTAACCTCGTAAGACAAAAGTCGGTCTGCGCAAAGGCTCACTAGCCAAGGTCATCTGTGGATATTTTTCCCATAACGCCGGTAATGAGACGCTCATTTCTAGGCGAGCAAGTGGTGCACCTAAACAAAAGTGAATACCGGCGCCGAAACCAATATGGGGATTTACGGCGCGCGCTACATTCATCTCATCGGCATTTTCAAATACTGTTTCATCTCTATTTGCCGAACCAATAAGGGCGGCAATCTTCTGGCCAACCTCGATTTTGACACCTCCCACTTCAGTTTCGCGCGTTGCGGTGCGCTCAAATAACTGCAACGGAGCGTCAAAGCGCATGAACTCTTCAATGGCCGTTTCTGTGTTTTCCCGAGGGCTCGTACGCAACACATTCATTTGGTCAGGTCTGCGAAGTACCTCAACCATCCCGTTTCCAAATGCGTTCACACTCGCTTCATGGCCGGCATTTAACAACAGCACGCAGGTAGCAACAAGCTCTTGCATATTCAGCTTTTCACCGTTTTCTTCAACCATCGCTAAATCAGTTATGAGATCGCTACTTGGATTGTCTTTACGGTGCTCGGCTAAATCACGTACATAGGACGCAAATTCACCAGCGGCCAATGTAGCCTCATTTTGATACTCTTGTGAAGGATTTACTTCATACATTTTCACAATCGCCTGCGACCAAGGACGAAGTAAGTATTCTTCAGACTTAGGAAAACCCAATAAATCTGCAATAATCTTCACAGGTAATGGCTCGGCATAGTCGGCAATTAAATCAAAGTCTTCATTTGACATTACTTTTTGATCAATTGAATCTAATAGCTCATTAGTAATTCGCTCAATAGCAGGTCGCATTCCCTCAATCTTATTTCGGTTAAAGGCCTTCGCAACTAAGGCACGAAGGCGTGTGTGCTTGGGTGGCTCACTATCTAGAATTGAATCTG
>JAYTTL010000188.1:0-1630 GCA_043745325.1 Actinomycetes bacterium | reverse complement strand
TAGCTTGTCGAAATCGGCAGGCTAAAGACCTACGCGGCTTTCCCGGGATTTGGACCTCATTTAACCCGCGGGATTAAAAAACAATTTTCTAAAATTTTAGAAAAAAAATAAAGTGTAAGAAACACCACGACTAAATGGATTTCTTACACCAATGAGTACCTTATCTAAAACGCGACAAAGTCGCAACAACTGGAGCGTCAAGGCAATTGTTCGTGGCGCATGTTTACGTGATGCTAGGAAGGCTGAAAAGCGTCACCAGTCAAAGATTGAGCGACTTGAAGTCGCGCTATTTAATTCCGAATCCGAAAATACAACACTCAAAAGAGAACTGGAAAAAGTTAGGGCAGCAATAAGCATCCAACAGCAACCGTGTGTCGAGATTCGGGTGATATGTGTTCTTCTTGTAATTAATGCGGTGGTCTCTTTTCGCTCAATTCCACGCATTTTAAATTCTTTACAGGAATTTAAAGTCAAGGCATTCAGTTGGATTCCCCACTTTTCTTCGGTGATAAATTGGAATTTGCGGGTTGGTATATTTTTGCTGCAGCAAGTTCAAAAAACAGCTGAGCGGTGGATTGCAATTATGGACTGCTCAATCGACATTGGAACGCGAAAAGCGCTGGTTGTTTTGCGTGTACCACTGGATGTTATGCTCAAGACGGGAAACGCATTGACGCTGCAAGATTGCGAATGTATTGCCGTCAAAATATCGTCAAAATGGAATGGGAAAACAGTTGCAGCAGCACTTACAGAAATTTTTGAATTAGCGGGGACCCCAACTGCGATTTTAAAAGATGGCGGATCAGATTTAAAACGCGGCGTAAATAATTGGAGAATGGCGACTGGTAATATGGGTGTTTTCGTTCTCGGAGACATCGGACATATCGTGGGAAACGCCCTCAAGGCAACGTTTTCAAAGTGTTCTATGTTTGCAAATTTTATTACCGTAATTTCTACTGGCGCCGCACGGATTAGACAAACAGATCTTGCTTTTTTTCTGCCCCCGAAGATTCGATCGAAGGGTCGCTTTCAAAGTATCGGTAGAGTTGCAAACTGGGCGGAAACAATGATCAGTATTTTATGCGGCCATATAAACTCATGTAGCCCCGACGTGCTTTCACGACTGCGTGAGGCTTTTAAGGACCTACCGAATCTGCAGTTTTTTCTGAAGGGATTTATTTTAGCTTGTCGGGTCGCAGATGATTTTTCAAAGTTGATGAAAAACGAGGGAGTTAACCGAAAAAGTTACCATGCCGGAAAACTACTCCTTGAAAATCTACCAAAAGAATCGATCCTCAGAAAAGCCTTACACGCCTGGCTTAAACGTCATATCGGTATTCAATGCCGTTTAGGTATTGCTCAGACACCGCTGTGCGTTTCAAGCGACATCATCGAATCCTTATTCGGGAAATTTAAGTCATTCATTCAACGATGTCCGAAAGCAGAACTCAATAAAATTGTGCTAGCGATTCCGACTATGTGTGGCGGGGTAGATGAAAAAACTATTCAAGAGGCTCTCAAAGTAATTTCCCATGCTGATATGACTGAATGGGTGAAAAAAAATATTCCTTCAACGCTACGCTCTGAAAAAATGCGATACGCTCACACGGCAAAAAATGGAAATATGGGG
>JAYTTL010000187.1:0-1636 GCA_043745325.1 Actinomycetes bacterium | reverse complement strand
CGACGGTGACTCCATACTCTCCCACGTCGGCACCTACAAAATATGCCCCTTGCGCTCGAACATTGAGAGTGGTTGTAGGTCGACCACCTTCTGAGGGAAGCAAGCCTGACTCATGAATGAGACCTTCCTGGGTCAAGTCGCCCACCACATTTGTTACCGTAGCAAGTGAAAGTCCGAGCAAACCCGCCAACTGACTACGGGTCGTCTCTCCTCCGCTGATAATCGCCCGTAATACGCGGGAGCGATTTCGTCTACGTAAATCTCTCGTTGTTGACTCGGTGGCCATAGCCCATTTCTCTGTCTGAGGGATATCCTCTTAATTTTTGACTTAGCATAACTCGTATACTAAGAGAGCGCAAGGGCTCGCTGGGTTGAACTCGTGTGATAACGAGACTCAGAAGTTGAAGTGCAAAATTAGGAAGTAATCAGGCTCGCGCCGTGGCGAGATATACCAAGGGCGATCGCAGTGAATTTCTCTCCAGCGGCTCGAGTGAGCTCATCGACTTCCACCGTTCCCCCTATATGAAGAACCAAAACAGTGGGACCGGCACCTGAAATAAATGCAGCAACCCCTGCGTTACGAAGTTTCGTGAGAAGGGTAAATGAGGCAGGCATCGCTTCGGCTCGATATGTCTGGTGTAGAAAATCTGCCGTCGCGGTATGAAGTAAATCGGGGCGGTGTTGTAGCGCATGAACGAGAAGTGCGGTGTTTGCTGAATTCTTAACTGCATCGGCATGGGTAACTAATTCAGGAAGCATCTTGCGCGCCTTAAATGTTGAAACCATTATCGACGGCACGAAAGCAATGGCGCTAATTCGAGGATCAACTTCTAACTGCACAGAGCGAGCAACATCGTGTCCGTGTTGAATCTCTCGCCAAGCAACGGTTGAACTACCGTATATAGCGGCGGCAACATTATCGGGATGGCCCTCAATCTCACTTGCTAAATTCAACATGTCGTCATTGCTCATCCGTTCACTGCCACCTAAGACAAGTGCGCGAGCAAGTGATAAGCCACCAACAATTGCACTTGCCGAAGAGCCAAGTCCCCGACTATGAGGAATAACATTTAATGCACGGAGGGCTACTCCGCGAGGTTTGCCGCCAAAAAATTCAAAACCTTTGTACATAGATTTAATTACTAAGTTCTTTTCATTGCGGGGCAAATTATCTGCTCCCTCACCCGTAATATCTATATCAATGATTGCTTCATCTAGAACTTGTGCGATATATCGGTCGTACATAGCCAGCGCCAAACCTAAACTGTCAAAGCCAGGTCCTAGATTGGCACTCGTTGCCGGCACTTGCACCTGCATAGGTTGGGCTTTAAAAACCGGTTTCATTTTACTTAAAACCCAAAGCCTTCGCTGCAGCTTGAACATTGACCGAAATAGCTACAGGCTTTTTCGAACTTTCCAAAGCGTATTGAATATCTTTTAAACCGTGGCCTGTAACGGTAATTACGATTGTCTTGCCCTTTGGTAATTTGCCCGCTTTTTTTAATTTAATGAGTCCGGCTAAACCAGCCGCCGATGATGGCTCAACAAAGACTCCCTCTTTAGCTGCAATGAGACGGTATGCCGCAAGAATCTCTTTGTCACTCACTGCACCAATCACACCACCTGACGAATCGCG
>JAYTTL010000186.1:0-1637 GCA_043745325.1 Actinomycetes bacterium | reverse complement strand
TTTTAGCATTCGGCCAAGGCCATCATACGTGGTTTTGGTCCAGCGGCTTCCGAGAGTTGGCTTGATGGCGAGGTGGTGTATTCGTATTTCACTACTCGATACACCTACAGGCGTTCATTAAAGCTGTTCTAAACCGAATCGGTGTTAGATCTAAATTCCTCTCGATTTGCAACGGTTGGTCAGATCAACAGTCCCAATTTGATTAATTTTACCAGTATAAATATTTACCCCTATAACTTCGATCGGTTCCTTTCCTCGGCCGACTATCATTAATGATCTTTGCCCGCCCATGTAGCCAGAAGCTTGAAAAGACCCATCCTGTCGGACTGTTCCTTCTACTGCAGCATCCGTTTTCTCGTAGCCGAACATTGGGTAAACCCTAACCCACCAATCGCCTGTGATCTTGCACCCTTGAATCTTACCCTCCACTAAAGTGCCAACCGAATCATTCGGGCCGACTAAACTAGGGTCAGTAACAATAGTAATTCTCTGCGGACAATCAGTAACTGAAACGGTATGCTTACTAAGGAGTTTTTTTCCACTGGTCTGCAAGAACAAGTCGTAAGGGCTTAAGAGCGCATAGGTATCTTTAGAAAATACAAGAATATGTTTGTTAGTGGGGGCAAAGTTCAAGAAGTCTGGGTGAGTCAAGAGATCGATGCTCTTCCCGCTTGGTACTACCCTTGAGATAGTAAATTCTAAAGGATCGCCGTAACCATTAAAGACTTTCAATTCTACTTGACACGACGCCGCAAGCGATTGTGACGTAGCAGCAAATAACAACATTGTAGCGAATCTAATAAATTGTAATTTTTTTGAGGTCATCTGGATTCTCTAAAAACATCGTGCTCCAAGGGCATTGCTAATGTTATTCAACGAAGAGGTTTGGTAACCAGGAAGACCAAGCGCTGCCGCTAGTTGGCTGTGATCGCTCGATGGGTTTCCGCCCCCTGTCATAGCTTTGTGGAGAATTTCATGGAGTAGGGTACCAACTCCATAATTAGTGCTTTGATATACACTTTGGCCAAATAATATGGACGGTTCCCATTCTGAACTCCGAATCCAAATCGCCGCTCCGTTTACTTGAGATAATGCAAGTTGAGAAGATTTATTGAAAAGATCCCCGATGGTGGATGCAGAATAACCCGGGAATCTTGTACTATCAATCTTATCGTTACTGGACACCCCATCGTAGATGTAGTTGTTATCAACGGAAGCCTGAGCAATCGTATGGATCGCTCCCTTTAATGCATCGACAGAAATACCACGAGCATCGGCAAGGCTTTCCAAGAAATCCTCGCATTCGGGCTGGTTGAACTTCGCAGTTGTAATTCGCTGCATTTGGGCCAAAGCAATTTGAATGCCATTGCCTCCTCCAACGCCGGTGCGCTGCTTCTGAGACTGCTTGAAATTGAAATATTGAACGTTAACAAGTTGACCCTCGTAGTAAGCGGTAATCGCACCAAATCCACCTCCCCAGCGGTTGTTACCCACGTCTTGTGCAATCTCATCTGGATTTTGAAGGTTTAACCCACTTGGATCATTGAAAGAAACGGGATCGTTCTGAACATAAGCAGAACGGTTCCAACTCGCCGGATCACCAATGCTCGCACTAGCTTGATACGGATCACTCGAAA
>JAYTTL010000185.1:0-22683 GCA_043745325.1 Actinomycetes bacterium | reverse complement strand
GGGCGCCTTTAAAGTTGACTCGTGATTTGGCTTTTGGCACAGCATGATCAATGTGCATGCGGTGTTCAAAAAACTGACCAGTTGTTGCAAAGTACACTCCAAGGAGTTCAACAGAGCCCCCAGGTGCGATAAATTCAACTGTTGGAAGAATACGGACGACATCGCCGCCCACGGTCACCGTGATTGATTTAAATTCTGCATCTTTATCAATCACCGCGTGGTGACGCGCAGCATAAACACTCTGAGAATCAAACTCCTGGAGTGAAATAAATTTAAGGGATGCCCCCGTAGCTAAATAAATCTCTAGATCTTCAGCTAAAACGGTGTCCCCCGTATTTTCAAGAACAACGGTGGCAACGGAGTGAACCCCTAGGCTGATGCGCACTCTTGAGTACTCAGCACTATCTAAGGCGCCAGCGCTCCTGCCCAAAAAGATAGCTTCATCAACGCGCGTATTTGCCGCAATTGATAAATGTGCCACGTCTGGCGATAAATCTCGAATGCGATTAACAATGACATCATCACTGGCGGCCATTGGTTCGAGGTGCTCACGCAAAAATGTCACTCCGGAGGCAAGAGTGCCAAGTGAATTTAATGTCGTACGATCGCCCGTAACTGCTTGACCATCATGCAAACCACGCAGGCGTTTAAGTGGCGTAAACCGCCAAGCTTCCTCGCGTCCCGTGGGAGTTAAGTAGTTAGTTGTAAGAAGTGACATCAACCAACAGCGCCTTCCATTTGCAGTTCAATAAGACGATTGAGCTCTAGGGCATACTCCATTGGAAGCTCTCGTGCTATGGGTTCAATAAACCCACGCACAATCATGGCCATTGCTTCATCTTCGGTTAAACCACGAGACATCAGATAGAAGAGTTGATCATCACTAATCTTCGACACTGTTGCTTCATGGCCCATCGATACATCGTCTTCTCGAATATCCACATATGGATACGTGTCAGATCTTGAAATGGTGTCAACTAATAGTGCGTCACACTTAACGGTGCTCTTAGAATGATGTGCACCCTCTTGTACTTGAACCAATCCTCGGTATGAAGTGCGACCGCCATTGCGAGCAACCGACTTTGAAATTACCGATGAAGACGTGTACGGCGCAGCGTGTACCATTTTTGCGCCAGAGTCTTGATGTTGACCCTCGCCCGCAAAGGCAAGCGATAAAGTCTCACCTTTGGCATGAGGTCCCATCAAAAATATCGCCGGATATTTCATCGTGACTTTAGATCCAATATTGCCATCGACCCACTCCATTGTGGCGCCTTCGGCACATGTTGCACGCTTGGTAACCAAGTTATAAACATTGTTAGACCAGTTTTGAATGGTGGTGTAACGAACCCGCGCACCTTTTTTAACAATAATTTCAACGACCGCCGAGTGTAGCGAATCTGATTTATAGATTGGCGCGGTACATCCCTCTACATAGTGAATATATGAATCTTCATCGGCGATAATCAGTGTGCGCTCGAACTGGCCCATATTTTCGGTATTAATGCGGAAATAAGCTTGCAAAGGGATATCAACGCGAACACCCTTTGGGACGTAAATAAATGATCCTCCCGACCACACTGATGTGTTGAGGGCGGCAAATTTATTGTCGCCGACTGGAATGACCGTGGCAAAATACTCCTTAAATAACTCTGGATGCTCCTTTAATGCAGTGTCAGTATCCAAAAAGATAACACCCTGCGCCGCTAAATCTTCACGTATCGAGTGATACACGACTTCGGACTCGTATTGTGCTGCAACTCCTGAGACTAATCGTTGTTTTTCAGCTTCAGGAATACCTAAGCGATCATAGGTATTTTTGATCTCTTCTGGAAGGTCATCCCACGTTGCGGCTTGTTTTTCAGTCGAGCGAACAAAGTACTTGATCGTGTCAAAGAAAATTCCAGATAAATCAGCACCCCAGTTGGGCATAGGTTTCTTTTCAAAGAGGGCTAAACCTTTTAGTCGAAGGTCAAGCATCCATTGTGGCTCGGACTTCTTTTCTGAGATGTCGCGAACGACATCCTCATTGATGCCTCGACGGGCATTGGTGCCAACGTCGCTCTTATCTGACCAACCATATTCATAGTTGCCTAGACCGTCTAACTCTGGATGCGCAATAGTCATGCACGTACCTTTCTCTTACTAGTTTTATTGTGTGGAGTTGGTATAAAAGTTGTACATACACCGTCACCATGAGCAATCGTTGCTAGACGTTGAACATGCGTTCCTAATAAACGTGAAAGCGCTTGTGTTTCAGCTTCACATAGTTGTGGAAACTCCGAGGCGACATGGGCGATAGGACAATGATGTTGGCAGAGCTCAACTCCTGTAGGACGGGCATAAATGCTCGCTGCATATCCTTGTTCGGTTAAAAACTCTGCAAGTGCAACGCTCTTATCATTGCTCCGGTTGATTGCATCGACTGCTTTTCGTTCAATATCTTCGGCGCGAGTTAGAGCGAAGTCACGCACGAGATGCTCTCCTGAGTGGGCCGACATAAACTTCAACGCGGCAACAGCTAAATCATCATAGGAGTGTTCGAATTTTTCGCGTCCGGTATCTGACATAAGAAAGACCTTCGAGGGCCGCCCTCGTCCGCGAGTGAGGGCAACATGTGGAGTTCGCGCCTCTAAAACTCCATCGGCCACCAAAAGATCTAAATGGCGGCGAATTCCCGCAGCACTTATTCCTAAACGCGAGGCTAGGAGGACTGCAGTTGAGGGGCCATTTTCTAGAATCGAACGGGCAACGAGTTCGCGAGTGCGTGAATCCTCACCACCTTGTCGCCCTCGTACCCCAGTCATTTTCACAACAGTATTGTGTCTTAATTCGACACTTTTTGCCAGTTGAGAGCCAGATTCACGCTTAGCAATAGGGTTAGCGCCATGAAGAAGTTACGCGCAATAGCCCTTCGGACTCTACCAAAGGCCAGTGCAGCTCTCTTGTTTTTGCAAGCAACTTTGGTGGTAACAGGCGGGGCGGTGCGCCTGACTGGCTCAGGTCTGGGTTGCCCCACCTGGCCCGAATGCACTCCCGGCTCATATCTTCCCATTGCTGGCCAAATTGAGGGTCAACTCCATGCCTGGATTGAGTTTGGTAATCGGATACTAACTTTTGTCTTAGTAATTGCCGCACTAGCAACCCTGTTTGCAGTGTTATTTTCACAACGTCGAGACCTAAGGTTATTGGCTATCGGACAGGTCGCAGGAATATTTGGTCAAGGAATCTTAGGTGGGATAACTGTTCTAACAAATTTAAATCCGATAGCCGTTGCAAGCCATTTTATTTTCTCCACAATATTAATTGCCGCTGCCACATCTTTATTCACGCGCAGATATAGACCGGCAGTAAAGAAATTCTCATCACAACAAACCGATAACTATTCACGGATGCATATTGGACTCTCTGCCATTGTCATTGCGCTCGGCACCGTTGTGACAGGTGCTGGACCTCATGCGGGCGACATTGATGCACCCCGATTACATATTCGTATTCAAAGTGCAACGGCCATGCATGGAATCGCGGTTGCTTTGTTGTTAGTGCTCACGTTGGCGTTCTTTCTTAGCACGCAAACAAATGCTAATACGAAGAAACTTCTTACAATGTTTGCACTACTCACATTTGCCCAAGGCGCAATTGGCTTGATTCAATATATTCAAGGTGTCCCTGTGCTCCTCGTTGCAACACATCTTGTCGGTGCAGTTCTCATTTGGATATTAGCGTGGAGAATTTGGTTATCGGTTCAACGAGAAGAAATGGATACAAATCAATGAACGCTCTTGCAGATTGGACTCCACTCGACGATAAGGCAATTACCTATGCCCGAGCACTGGCCGCCGATGCCGTGCAAAAAGTGGGAAATGGCCATCCTGGTACTGCAATGGCTTTAGCGCCCGTTGCCTACCTTCTCTTTCAGCGCCACTTAATTCACGATCCGAATGATCCAACATGGATGGGTCGAGATCGATTTATTCTCTCGTGCGGACACTCATCACTTACTTTATATACCCAACTTTTCTATAGCGGCTATGGATTAAAGATGCACGATCTAAAGAGTTTGCGAACATGGGGCTCATTAACACCCGGACATCCAGAGTATCGGCATACCGCCGGAGTAGAAATGACAACCGGTCCGTTGGGCCAAGGAGTTGCAACAGCAGTTGGAATGGCAATGGCGGCGCGATTTGAAAGGGGTTTATTGGATCCTGATGCCGCCCCTCAAAGTTCACTCTTTGATCATTGCATATGGGTCATGTGCTCTGATGGTGACATGCAAGAGGGAGTCACTTCTGAAGCCTCATCACTTGCCGGCACACAAGCACTTGGAAATTTAAATGTAATCTACGATGACAATCGAATCTCGATTGAAGGCGACACTCACAACGCATTTACAGAAGATGTGTCGATGCGCTATCGAGCCTACGGTTGGCATGTCATTGAGGTCGCAACTGCAAGTGATGGAAGTGTGGATATTTACGGACTTGATTCTGCAATGTTGGCTGCAAAGAAAGAAACTTCAAAGCCAACGTTGATTCGTTTAAAGTCAGTTATTGCGTGGCCGGCACCAACACTTCGCGGGACTGGTAAATCACATGGTTCAGCTATGGGTGATGATGAGATTGCTGCGACAAAAATTCTTTTAGGTTTAGACCCTGACGAGAAATTTGCAATGCCAATGGAAGTACTAGCTCATGCCCGCTTAATTAAAGAACGTGGAGAGCAACGACACTCAGAGTGGAACAAAGCCTTTAGCGAATGGGAATCAACGAACCCAGAACGCGCAAATCTACTCAAGCGACTTCACACACGTACCTTGCCGAGCAATTGGGATGTAAATATTCCAACCTTTGCCGCTGGAAAAGATATTGCTACCCGCGCGGCATCAGGTGAAGTAATTAATGCTCTTGCTAAAACACTTCCTGAACTTTGGGGCGGCTCGGCAGATTTGGCCGGATCAAATAATACGAGCATTGATGGTAGCGATTCGTTTTTACCAAACACGAGTGCCATCAAAGATGCCAATCCTTATGGCCGAATTATCCACTTCGGAATCCGCGAACACGCGATGGGCGCAATCCTTAATGGAATTGCCCTCCACGGATTAAGTCGCTGCTTTGGCGGAACTTTCGCCGTTTTCAGTGACTATATGCGACCTGCCGTGCGTTTGGCAGCGATCATGAATATCCCCTCAACATTTGTCTGGAGCCATGACTCCATCGGAGTGGGCGAGGACGGACCTACTCACCAACCCATCGAACACTTTGCCGCGCTTCGCGCTATTCCTGGATTAGATGTCATCAGACCAGGAGATGCCAATGAAGTTGCCGAGGCTTGGAAGCAGATAATTCTTCGAAACCGCCCAGCTGGAATCTTGCTTTCTCGCCAAAATCTTCCCGTTTGTGATCGCACTGTATGTGCACCGGCAAGCGGGACTGCAAAAGGTGCATATATTCTCAAAGATTGTAAAAATCCAGTAGCGATACTTATTGCCACGGGATCAGAGGTTTCACTTGCACTTGATGTACAGACTGCGTTAGCCGTAGATGGAATAAACGTACGAGTAATAAGCGCGCCATGTCTTGAATGGTTTGCCGAGCAAGATGCCACTTACAAAGAGTCTGTGCTTCCTGCATCAATAAAGTTGAAGGTGAGTATAGAAGTTGGAATCGCCCAAGGTTGGCGTGAATTAATCGGTGATTCTGGAGTTGCAATCTCTCTTGAGCACTACGGCGCTTCAGCCGATGCGAAGCGACTCTTTAATGAATTTGGTTTCTCGGTCGAAAACATTACACAACGCATTAAGGAGGCCCTGTAATGAGTGTTGCAGGTGTAGCAAAAGGTGGAACGTCCATTTGGTTGGATGACCTTTCTCGCGCCAAATTAAGCGGTGTCGATGCACATTCACTTCCTTCACGAATCGCTCATGATGGCGTTGTTGGGGTCACAACTAATCCCAGCATCTTTGCTAGCGCCATTAGTGGGGCTTCAGAGTACGCAAGCGATATTGCACTCATGAAGAACGTGAGCGTTGATGAATGCGTCAAGAAACTAACGACCGATGATGTTCGACATGCCTGCGATCTTTTCCGAGATATCTTCTCTTCCAGCAAAGGCATTGATGGTCGTGTCAGCATCGAAGTCGATCCCAGATTGGCACATGATACAGCGGGCACAATTGCAGCTGGTAGAGAGTTGTGGGAGATCGTTGATCGTCCCAACGTAATGATAAAAGTGCCTGCCACCCTCGAAGGTCTTCCAGCCATTACCTCTCTCATTGCCGCAGGCATAAGTGTCAATGTCACTCTAATATTCTCCATCAAACGCTACGGCGCAGTGATAGATGCTTACATGGCTGGAATAGAGGCAGCAACAAATCCATCGCATGTTCACTCAGTTGCATCGTTCTTCGTTAGTCGAATCGATTCAGCTGTTGATGCACTGCTCAAGAAAGATTCTAGTGAGTTCGCTTCTGAACTACTCGGCAAAGCCGCGATTGCAAATGCACGCCTTGCTTATCAACTATTTGAGGAAAAGTTTGCATCACCGCGCTGGTTGGCACAGGCCGCACGAGGTGGGCATAAGCAACGACCATTATGGGCTTCCACTGGAGTTAAAGACCCTGCCTATGATGACACTCGCTATGTTGTTGAATTGATTGCACCAGACACCGTCAATACAATGCCACAAAACACTTTAGATGCCGTTATCGACCATGGCGTCGTACGTGGTGAGACTATTACTCAGAACTACGCCATGTCGGTTGATGTATTTAAATCTCTTGCATCCCTCGGCATCTCACTCGATGCGGTTACTGCTGAGTTAGAAATCGATGGTGTGAAAAAATTTGCTCAGGCATGGGAAGACTTATTAGAAAAAGTAAAAGTGGCACAAGCGCAATGAGTTTTTTAAGTGGTGATGCCATAGCAAAAGTCGATAGAAGTGATCCGCGCTACGTGGCGCTTTTGGAGTTTCATAAACGCTTGGCCGTTAAAGACTCAACCATCTGGGGAGTTGAAGCGACTGTTGAGGCTCAAACTCGTTTGAACTGGATGGATTTACCTGAAACTTCAAGGCAATTGCTTCCGATTTTAGATGCCTTGTGTGCAAAACACCGTGACAAGTTACGCGTAGTTCTGTGTGGAATGGGCGGTTCATCACTTGGTCCTGAAGTAATTGCCAAAACAACTAATCGCGAACTTTTTATTTTAGATTCAACGGATCCTAATTATGTTGAACATGCCCTAGCGGGTGACCTTTCTAAAACGCTTGTTGTTGTGAGCTCAAAATCGGGATCAACTATTGAAACCTCTTCTGCCCGTGTTTTGTTTGAATCCGCCTTCATGCAGGCAGGATTGAAACCACAGGATCACATCGTTATCGTCACTGATCCACTCTCACCCCTTGATAAGCAATCTCGCGACAATGGATATAGCGTCATTAATGCCGATCCACATGTAGGCGGACGTTTCAGTGTTTTAAGTGCATTTGGATTAACTCCTGCAGCGCTCATTGGGGTTGATGTATCAATCTTGCTCGATAGCGCAAATGAAACTAAGGCAAGTTTTTTAAAAGATCCGACGGATGTTGTAGATATGGCCTATGCAATCGCCTATATCTCGGGACAGTACATGACGTTCTGTGATGACGGTTCGAAAATGCCGGGATTGAGCGATTGGATTGAACAGCTCATTGCCGAATCAACGGGAAAGAATCACGTTGGGCGTCTGCCGATAGTTATTGAAACTGCCGAAGATAGTGAGGCTTTTTCAGTCATGTACTGCGGTAGCGCCGACATCGTTATCACTGCCGATCTAGCTTCACAATTTATTGTCTGGGAGTGGGTAACGGCCCTCGTTGGCGCCGCCCTTGGAATCGATCCCTTCAATCAACCCAATGTGAGCGAAGCTAAATCGGCAACCTCGAATTTGCTTACCGAATGGAAAGGGGTTCTGCCCCGTTTCTCCCCCGACGTACTCGACGGAGATATTGAGATATTTGGTGTTGGCTTTGATTTATCTGACGCACTTACCTTATTTATCAACTCAATTCCCGTAGGGGGTTACGTTGCGATGATGGCCTACCTTGATCGAGCGGTCGATGTAAAAATCACGCGGTTACGCGCGCTTTTATCCATGAAATCTGGCCGACCAGTAACTTTTGGTTGGGGTCCGCGATTTTTGCATTCAACGGGACAGTTCCATAAAGGTGGTCAACAAAACGGCGCTTTTTTACAGATCACCGGAAATTCATTCAAAGATATAGAGATTCCGGGTCAGAACTATGGATTTAGGGTTTTAGTTGCGGCACAAGCTTTAGGAGACGGGAAAGCGCTTAGCTCAAGAGGGCTCCCAGTACTTCGATTGAACTGTGTTAATCGAGGTGCGGGCATTGATCAACTACTTGAAGCAGTCAGGGAGCTTTAATCTTCTCCGCGTATCTTTCGCAAAGCCTCATCTAGCAAGCGCTCGCCTTCAGCGTCGGTACGGCGCTCTTTCACGTAAGCCAAATGTGTTTTATAAGGCTCATTTTTAATGGGACTTGGAGGATTGTTGCGATCACGACCGGCAGGAAAGCCACACTTAGGGCAGTCCCATTCAGCTGGAATGACGACCGTCTCTTCAACGGCAAATGATGGGCGAACCTCATGCCCATTGGCACAAAAGTACGAAACATAAGCACGAGCGATTGAATCGCCGCGCTCTGATTCGCCCATTGGGCCGGCACCGACTCGGCTCCCACGTATTGCACTTGCCATTAAAACTCCTTATTTAAAATTAGTACGCAGAAATAAATTTACTTGAGAACCAGGCTGAGAGCCACGACAAATGCAAACCAGAGACCGCCCACTACGATGGTAATTCGATCGAGGTTGCGTTCAACGACCGAGGAACCTCCGTAGTTTGAAGAGATACCGCCACCAAAGAGATCTGATAAGCCGCTTCCCTTGCCTTTATGTAATAGAACAAGCAGAATCATGAGAACGCTCGTTATAACAAGCATGATCGAGAGAGCTAGTTTCACTGTTAGTAAACTCCTTGTTTCGTAGAGCGTAAGGATACCCGTAAAAAGGGAGTTAGCCTTACTCGGTCTGGGCGTGGAACTTAACGATCCTTGCCAGCTCGTCAGGATCCAGGCTGGCACCACCAATGAGGGCGCCATCTACATCGGCCATCTTCATGATTTCGGCGATGTTACCCGATTTAACCGAGCCTCCATAGAGGATTCGCATCGCTAGGGCGATTTCGTGCGAGCCAATATTTTCAATCTCTTCACGGATTGCCGCACATACCTCTTGAGCATCTTCTGGTGTTGCCACCTTTCCTGTACCAATTGCCCAGACGGGTTCGTAAGCGATGACAATCTTTTTCAACTCTGGCTTCGTCAATCCCTCTAACCCACCGTGAATTTGGCGGATGATGTGACTGACGTGAGTGCCCGATTCACGCACTGAAAGCTCTTCGCCTACGCAGAAAATTGGAGTTAACTCATTAGATAGCGCCGCTTTAATTTTGCGATTGATGAGCCCATCGCTTTCACCGTGAATTGCCCGACGCTCAGAGTGGCCAATGATTACATACGTACATCCAAGTTTGCGCAACATTGACCCTGAGATATCACCTGTAAAGGCTCCGCCAATTTCTGATGAAAGATCTTGAGCTCCATAGGTTAATCGCAAGCGATCTCCATCAATTAATGTTTGAATCGATCGAATATCGGTGAAGGGCGGAGTGATAGCAACATCAACAGCGTCATAATCTTTATCGTTGATTGAGTAAACCAATTTTTGAGTAACTGCAATCGCCTCAAGGTGATTTAAATTCATCTTCCAATTACCAACCATTAATGGTTTGCGCATTTCTCTCCCTTTATAAACCTAAAGCCAAAAGACCAGGAAGTTCCTTGCCCTCTAAGTACTCCAGTGATGCTCCACCACCGGTAGAAATATAACCAAAATCGGAGTCGGCAAAGCCAAGAGCTCGAACTGCAGCCGCTGAATCTCCTCCCCCTACAACGGAGATACCTGAAACCTTTGTGAGTGCAGTTGCAACGACTTTCGTACCAGCTGCAAAGTTAGGAAATTCAAAGACGCCCATTGGTCCATTCCAAAATACCGTGGCACATTTTTCAATTTCACTTGCAAAAGCGGCGGCAGAAATCGGTCCTATATCCAAACCCATGCAATCAACTGGAATAGCATCGGCCGAAACCAGAGTGGGCTTTGCCTGCGCGTTAAACTCTGACGCAACAACAATATCGGTAGGAAGAAAAAGCTTTACACCTTTGTCATTAGCGCTTTGAATAAGCGCCTTTACCGCTTCGATCATCTCGGTCTCAACGAGCGAAGTGCCGATCTCTTTACCTTGGGCTGCAAGAAAGGTAAAGGCCATTCCTCCGCCGAGCGCTAAAACATCGACTTTTCCAAGAAGATTTTCGATAACTTTAAGTTTGTCTGAAACTTTCGCTCCACCCAAAATAACTCCGTATGGTCGACGTGGGTTCTGCGTCAATTTTTTTAAAACCTCCACTTCGGCGCTCACCAGTAAACCAGGTGCGTGTGGCAGAAGTTGTGGAAGTTCAAAGACTGAGGCGTGCTTTCTATGTACAGCGCCAAAGCCATCCCCGACATAGACATCAGCTAAATCTGCTAGCTCTTTTGCAAAGCCCGCTCTCTCGCTATCGTCTTTGCTTGTCTCTGCGGCATTGAATCGAATATTTTCAAGCAACATAATCTCGCCAGCTTTGAGCGTGTGGGCGGCGGCGCGCATATGCACCGGGCTAATCTCTCCAAGAAAGTTAACCTCTTGACCTAAGAGTTCGCTTAAACGTTTTGCAACGGGGGCCAAAGACAGTTCGGGTACCGCAATGCCTTTAGGTCGCCCCAAATGCGCCGCAATTACAAGAGATGCACCTTTGCTGCGCAATAATTGAATAGTTGGTAGCGAGGCTCTAATTCGACCATCATCTTTAATGAGACCTTCTTTTAAGGGCACATTAAGGTCACAACGAAGAAAAACTCGCTTACCACCTACATCAAGATCAGCAAACGCCGACATTAAAGGCTTTTACCAACATAACTAACTAAGTCGATGAGACGGTTTGAATAACCCCACTCATTGTCATACCAGCCAACAATCTTTACCTGATTGCCAATAACTTTGGTCAGACCTGAATCGAAAATACATGATGATGGATCGGTGACAATATCGGATGAGACAATGGGATCTTCCGTGTACGTTAAATAACCCTTGAGTGAGCCCTCGGCTGCCGCCTTCATGGCCGCGTTTATCTCTGCGACGCTTGCCTCTTTTGCCAGATCAACAGTTAAATCTGTTGCAGAACCTGTAGGAAGCGGCACCCGCATTGCGTAACCATCGAGTTTGCCTTTGAGCTCTGGTAGCACCAGTGCGATTGCTTTGGCGGCGCCCGTTGACGTTGGAATCATATTAATTGCCGCAGCACGTGCACGGCGTAGATCTGAGTGAGGGAAATCTAGAATGACTTGATCATTTGTGTAGGCGTGAATGGTTGTCATGAAACCCTTAACAATCCCCCAATTATCCTGCAAAACTTTGGCCATAGGGGCTAAGCAGTTTGTTGTACAGGAGGCATTCGAAATAATATGGTGGAGAGCTGGATCATATTTTTCATGATTAACGCCCATCACGATGGTGATGTCCTCATCACTTGCGGGAGCCGAGATAATCACTTTCCTCGCGCCTGAGCTTATGTGCTTTCCTGCATCTGCGGCCTTAGTAAAGTGTCCTGTTGATTCGATTACGATGTCGGCCTTGAGGGCTCCCCACGGTAAATTAGCGGGATCGCGCTCTGAAAAAACCTTAATCTCTTTGCCATCAATAGTCAGTGAATCGTCGGTATAGGTAACTTCTAAACCAAGTCGACCAAGGATGGAGTCATATTTTAATAGGTGGGCCAAGGTCTTGTTAGGCGTGAGATCGTTGATTCCAACGATGTTGATCTCTGGATGTGCCAGGCTTGCACGGAAAAAGTTACGACCGATGCGGCCAAAGCCATTGATTCCGACATTTATCATGAAAAGTATCCTTGCTACTTAGGAAGGGCTTGAAAATTCATAGAGCCCCGCAATGGGTGGTTTTTAAAGCAGCCACATCATTGGGGTCTTATTGCTAAGCCTAGCAGTGGAGCTTGCCCATATTGCTAAGTACAAATCAGTCTTAGTTCAACAAATCTAGGGAAAGTCCGCTTTCGGTATCTGGAATTCCAAGTTCGCCAGCACGTTTATCTGCCATCGCCAACAACCGTCGGATGCGTCCGGCAATTGCATCTTTGGTCATTGGAGGCAGGGCTAAAGAGCCGAGCTCTTCGAGAGATGCTTGACCATGGTTAATACGAAGCTCTCCTGCCTCTTTGAGGTGCTCAGGAATACTTGCTCCAAGAATCTCCATCGCACGCGCAACACGGGCCGATGCTGCAACGGCAGCTCTTGCTGATCGACGAAGATTTGCATCATCAAAGTTTGCAAGGCGATTGGCAGTGGCGCGAACTTCACGACGCATGCGTCTTTCTTCCCACGCCAAAACAGATTCATGAGCACCCAATCGTGTGAGTAATACTCCAATGGCATCACCATCACGAATGACAACCCGATCAACGCCTCGCACTTCACGGGCCTTAGCCACTATCCCCATGCGACGCGCTGCACCTACTAAGGCCAGTGCTGCTTCAGGTCCTGGACATGTAATCTCAAGTGAGGATGATCGTCCAGGTTCGGTTAATGAACCATGCGCAATAAAGGCGCCTCTCCAAGCAGCCTCAGAATCACACACCGCCGCCGATACGACTTGCGGGGGTAGTCCGCGAACTGGGCGGCCGTGAGCATCTACCAAACCTGTTTGTCTTGCTAGGGCATCACCGGCTTCAATAACGCGGACAACATATCGAGACCCCTTACGGAGTCCGCTTGATGAGAGAACTGCCAAATCAGAGCCATGTCCATAAATATCGGCAATATCTTTTCGCAATCGACGTGCACTTTGAGAGGTTTCGAGTTCGACTTCAATAACTATTTTTCCGCCGGCGATGTGAAGGCCGCCAGCAAAACGCAGGAGCGAAGAGACTTCGGCTTTGCGACAACATGGTTTTGTGATTGAAACACGGCTGAGTTCGTCTTTAACCGATGATGTCATTGCCATGGGTCTATCCAACCAAACTTTCGCGCATAATGTGGCCTAAATGAAGGGCCAATTGTGTGACATCGTGATGAATGCTCCCCGGTGCCTTGCGAATGTCTACGGGCACAACGCGACCGCCAAGTTTTCGGGCCATGCTCGATAAGGCTTTTTCATTGCGTATTACGGAGTTATCGACAAGAAAATAATCTATTGTCAACTCTGGAGCATAAGCGTGAAAGAGCTCTAAATGCGCTTCAGGGGTTGATCCTGCAAACTCTTCCCCACTTGAATTCGCATAAGCATCTAAGTTAAGAATTAAAATCTTCTTGGCTTTTGTGCGCGCCAGCGCATCTAACTGCATCGGAACCAAGAGATGTGGCATCACGCTAGAAAACCATGAGCCCGGTCCCATTGTGATCCAATCTGCAGTTCTAATTGCCGTCAAAGCCTGTGTGCACGCAGGTGGATTCTCTGGAATTACTCGAAGTGATTCCAGGCGCCCTTTAGCCGTAGCAACTTCCTTTTGTCCACGGATGAGAATGCGGCCTGTGGAGGTAATAAAACTTCCTTCAATATCTAATGGAACTTTTGCCATTGGTAGAACTCGCCCGACAACTTTTAGTAGCGAGCCTACGCGATCTAAACCTTCTACTGGATCTTCGCAATCACTCCATAATGAAGCTAAGAGAAGATTACCCATTGCATGTCCATTGAGTGGACCGTCACTGACAAAACGATGTTGCATGATGTCGGCCCACGTCCTGCCCCATTCATCATCGGCACAGAGCGCAGCAAGGGCCATTCGCAAATCTCCTGGTGGAAATATTTCAAACTCTTGTCGCAAGCGACCGCTTGATCCACCGTTATCGGCAACAGTGACCACTGCCGTGATCTGCGAGGTTATTGCTCGCAGTGCAGATAGCGTTGCAGCTAGGCCATGACCTCCACCGAGGGCGACAACTCTATCTTTGATCAAAATCTATTCACGCCCAACATCTCGATGCGTCGCATAGGCCGAGATGCCACTGTTACGGGCATTAAGTTGTTGTGCAATCACTTCTGTAATCGCAACGCTGCGATGTTTTCCTCCCGTGCACCCCACTGCAATTGTCAGAAATTTTTTTCCTTCATGCATATAACCTGGTGACATGGAAAGCACTAGATCGACATAATCTTTTACGAAATCTTTTACTCCATCGTTACTTAAGACTTTTTGGCTTACCAAAGGCGATAAGCCCGTGAGCGGGCGAAGTTCTGGAATCCAATGAGGATTGGGTATAAAACGGCAATCAAG
This sequence comes from Actinomycetes bacterium, assembly GCA_043745325.1. GTDB lineage: Bacteria > Actinomycetota > Actinomycetes > Nanopelagicales > Nanopelagicaceae > Planktophila. The sequence goes on along the minus strand of JAYTTL010000185.1, from coordinate 8,235 downwards.
GACAAGATCAGAATCGACTGGAATTCCATTTTTATAGCCAAAAGATAAGACATTTATCCGCATTCCTTGAACGTTCCCGCCACCAAATATTTCTCCTATACGCTTTTCTAGTTGGTGGACATTCAAATTTGTTGTATCTATAACAACATCGCATTCAGATCTAACATCATCTAATTTCTCTCGCTCCCGCGAAATTCCATCGAGGATGCGATCAACACCTTGCAAGGGATGGGGCCGGCGAGTTGATTCAAAGCGTTGAACTAATGCTTGATCTGTAGCATCTAAAAACACTAAACGATACGTCCGCCCATTTGATTTTAATTGATCAAGTGCGGCTGTGAGTTCATCAAAGAAATGGCCACCACGCACATCTACGACAACGGCATAGGCTTTTCCATCAGGGCCGGCATCTTTACTTACTAATGCTGGCAATAGCGCAGGTGGTAAATTATCAACGACATAGAAACCTAAGTCCTCAAGTGCATGAGCAGCCGTAGATCGGCCTGCCCCTGACATTCCGGTCAGTATTAAAATCTCACTGCTGCTCATGAGATTATTCTCTTACGCTTGTCAAGTAGCGATTAATCATGCGTAATTTCACCAGTTTGCGTATTCACTTTTTCACTCCCGATCAACTCAAGATGGGCGCAGATTACATCAGCTATTTTTTGACCTATTCCTGGGGTCGCGGCGATGTCATTGCGGTTAGCTTTCCTGATGGCCGCTACTGATCCAAAGCGCTCCAAAAGTGCAGTGCGCCGTACCTGACCGAGTTGAGGAATTTCATCCAAAATCGATTCCAGCATAATCTTCGAGCGTCTAGAGCGATGAAAAGTAATGGCAAAACGATGGGCTTCATCTCGAATGCGCTGTAGCAGATACAGGCCTTCACTCGATCGCGGCATAATGATGGGATCACTTGATCCTGGTATCCAAACCTCTTCCAAACGTTTGGCTAAACCACACAATGCGATATTGGTAACTCCTAATTCGCTCATGGCACGCGCCGCAGCGTTAACTTGTGGAGCGCCACCATCGACGACTATCAACTGCGGTGGATAGGAGAACTTGCTCAATTTGCCGCCGAGTTCGGCGACTTCGGCCGAATCTACGGTGCGATCATCAATGAGCCTCTTGAGTCTGCGCGTGATTACTTGGTGCATGGCGCGAGTGTCATCGAAACCCTCATCGGTATTGATAATGAAACGGCGGTATTCGCTCTTTTTTGCTAATCCATCCTCAAAGACCACCATAGATGCAACTACCGATGTTCCTGAAATATTTGAGATATCAAAACATTCAATACGAAGCGGCGTGCGATCTAAATCTAAAGCCTCTTCAATTTCAATGAGCGCTTTCCCACTTACTGCAGCATCGGTAGATCGCTTACTCAAAAACTGAATGAGTGAGTACTGGGCATTGCGTTTTACTGTTTGCAAGATCTCCAGTTTTTCGCCGCGCTGTGGAACTTTAAGGACCACAGGCCCACCACGCAGTTGAGATAACCATGCCTCTAGTGCCGGCGCATCTAACGGTCGTTCATTAATCACAATCTCTGCGGGAATCTCTGCAGATGAACTTTGGCTATAAATGGAGTAAAAAAGCGCTCCCATCTCATCATCGCCCTCAAGAGATTTACTTTGATCCACAATCCATGAGCGCGAACCTTTAATAGCGCCACCTCGAATAATGAAGATTGATCCAGCGGCATGTGCCCCATCGTGATGGATGGCAACAATATCGGCCGACAAAGAGGTCGAAAGTGCGGCATCAGTGGATTCCTGAGCGCGCTCGATGGCGGCAATAGAGTCACGAATCTTGGTGGCCCGCTCGAACTCTTCGCGCTGCGATGCTAACTGCATCTCAGCCTGCAACGTTGGAATAATATCGGCATTTCCATCGGACATAAATTCAACAAGACGATTCGATAAATCTTTATGCTCTTGTTTGCTAATCCAATTAACACACGGTGCCGCGCACTTCCCAATATCTCCTAGCAAGCATTGGCGTTTGCTGCGCTGGGCACGTTGAAAGTTTCCGGTAGTGCACGATCGAATCGGAAAGACTTTTAAAATAACATCAAAGGTATTGCGTAACGCCCACGTATGCGCAAATGGACCAAAGTAGGTAATTCCTGGACGCTTAGATTTGCGCGTGATAAAAATGCGTGGGTATTCATCGTTATTTGTAATGGCCAAATACGGATAGGACTTATCATCGCGAAACTGAACGTTGTACTGTGGTGCGTACTGCTTAATCCATGAAAACTCTAACGCCAGTGCCTCAACTTCGGTATCGACAATCGTCCAGTCAACTCGTACTGCCTGATTCACCATGCGGTAAGTTTTTTCCAATAAATTACCTTGAAAGTAATTGCTCAAGCGATTCTTTAAGTTAATTGCCTTACCTACGTATATGACCGTCTCGCTTGAATCATAGAAGCGATAGACCCCAGGAAGTTTTGGAATATCGCTAGGTCTATACGATGCCGGATCTGCCATCGCTAACCTTTAGTTGTTACTTTTCGATTGAGCTCAAGCATGGGTGCGAGATATTGGCCCGTATAACTAGTCTTTACTTTCGCAACTTCTTCGGGAGTCCCTTGCGCCACAATTAAACCACCACGAAAACCCCCTTCGGGACCCATATCAATGACCCAGTCCGAGGATTTAATGACATCTAAGTTGTGTTCGATGACAACAACCGTATTTCCCGTATCAACAAGGCGATTGAGAACTATCAGCAATTTGCTGACATCTTCAAAATGCAACCCTGTTGTGGGCTCGTCTAAGACATAAATTGTTCGCCCCGTAGAACGACGCTGTAGTTCGGTTGCAAGCTTTACGCGCTGGGCTTCACCACCAGAAAGTGTTGGGGCAGACTGTCCTAAACGCACATAACCTAGTCCTACATCGTTGAGAACTTTCAAAAACCTAGCGATAGTTGGAACTGCCTCGAAGAATGTATAGGCCTCTTCTATAGACATGTTCAACACATCGGCGATTGTCTTGCCTTTGAAGTGAACCTCTAAAGTTTCGCGGTTATAACGGGCTCCGTGACAGACCTCGCAAGGCACATAGACATCGGGTAAAAAGTTCATTTCGATTGTAATCGTGCCGTCGCCTGAACAGTTTTCACACCGTCCACCTTTGACATTGAATGAGAAACGGCCCTGCTGATATCCACGGATTTTAGCCTCTGTTGTCTCTGCAAATAGCGCGCGAACTTTGTCAAATAGACCTGTGTATGTAGCGGGATTAGATCTCGGAGTGCGCCCGATGGGTGATTGGTCGACGTGCACAACTTTATCCAGCAACTCCACACCTGAGATACTGCGGTGACGGCCCGGCACTAAACGCGCACCATTGAGTTTGTTGGCAAGGGTCGTATACAAAATATCGTTGACGAGCGTTGATTTTCCCGAACCACTTACACCGGTAACTGAGACAAAAACGCCAAGTGGAACTTGCACGTCGATATTTTGCAGGTTGTTTTCTTTTGCGCCTTTCACAGTTAACACTCGCTTGGAGTCGATAGGTCGGCGCGTTGGTGGAATTGCGATCGATTTTCGCCCAGATAAATAGGCACCGGTAATTGATTCTTTTGATGCAATTAATTCTTCATAGCTTCCTGAGACAACTACATGTCCCCCGTGCTCACCAGCCCCAGGTCCTATATCTACGATCCAATCTGCAGTGCGAATCGTTTCTTCGTCATGCTCTACGACAATTAATGTGTTTCCTAAGTCGCGCAAATGGGTAAGTGTTTCGATTAAACGTCGGTTATCGCGCTGATGAAGACCTATGCTGGGTTCATCTAAGACGTAGAGAACTCCAACTAGGCCACTGCCAATCTGAGTTGCAAGACGAATTCGTTGAGCCTCTCCCCCAGATAAAGTGGCTGCAGGACGGGCCAGGGATAGATAGTCGAGCCCGACATCGAGCAAGAATCCCAAGCGGGCATGGACTTCCTTCATTACTCGTTCGGAGATTTGAGTCTCGCGTTTTGTAAACTTAATTTGTTTCAAAAATTCAGCACACTCTGAAATTGATAACTCAGTAATCTCGGAAATATTCTTATGCCCGATGGTCACCGCTAAAACTTCAGGCTTTAGCCGTGCTCCATAACAAACATGGCAAGGAATTTGGCGCATGTAAGCCTCGTATTTATCACGACTGTAATCACTATCGGTCTCACCATGACGGCGGTGAATAAAGGGCACTACACCTTCAAAGCCCGTTGTGTAGTTCTTAGTTCCATAGCGACCCTTGTACTTCATTTTAATCTCATACTCATAACCATTAAGAATCGACTCACGCGCTTTAACGGAGATTTTCTTCCAAGGGATATCCAGAGAGAAGGGCATATCTTTGGCCAGAGCTTCAAGTAGTCGAATGAAATAATCAGATGACTGACCGCCTGACCATGGCGCGATTGCGCCTTCAAGTATGGAGATTGAGTCATCGGGAATTATGAGATCTTGATCAACCTCTAACTTAGTTCCAATTCCCGAGCACTCAGGACATGCACCAAAAGGTGAGTTAAATGAAAATGAGCGCGGCTCTAACTCTTCAAAGGATAAGTTGCAGTCATGACACGCTAGATGTTCACTAAACGTGCGCTCTTTGTCAAGTGATTTAGAGTCAACAAAATCTAAAATTACGATTCCAGAAGCCAATCGCAGAGCGGTCTCAATCGAGTCGGTTAATCGCGTTTTACTCTCGACTTTGGCGGTCAATCGATCAACAACTACCTCGATTGAATGCTTTTCCTGCTTCTTTAACTTCGGAACTTCCGTCAAAGCTACAACGACGCCATCCACGCGAGCACGTGAGTAGCCTTGCGTTATGAGTTCGGCAAAGAGATCAACGAATTCACCCTTACGGGCACGTACAACAGGGGCAAGAACCTGGAATTTAGTTGTGGCAGGCATCGTTAATATCTGATCCACAATTTGCTGAGGAGACTGGCGCGATACTGCTTTGCCACAGGTGGGACAGTGTGGCCGGCCCGCCCGCGCAAAGAGCAGACGCAGATAGTCATAAACTTCTGTGATTGTTCCCACGGTCGAACGGGGATTTCGATTCGTAGATTTTTGATCGATTGAAACGGCAGGTGATAACCCTTCGATAAAATCTACGTCGGGTTTATCCATCTGTCCCAAGAACTGTCGGGCATAGGCCGAAAGTGATTCGACATAACGGCGTTGGCCTTCGGCAAAAATAGTGTCGAAGGCAAGTGAGGATTTTCCAGAGCCCGATAACCCAGTAAAGACGATGAGGGCATTGCGAGGCAGTTCAATTGATACATCTTTGAGGTTGTGCTCACGTGCTCCGCGCACCACTAAATTATCAATACTCACTAAACCCCTGCCTCTTCCATTGAGCGAAGCTCTCGCTTCAAAATCTTAACCTCATCACGCAGGCGCGCCGCTACCTCGAATTGAAGTTCACCCGCGGCATTCTTCATCTGATCAGTAAGAGAGCCTATCAACGCAATCAAATCCAGCCTTGGCAAACTAGTTAAGGCATGAGAATAGAGACCTACCGATGTCGCACTCTTTTGATTTGCTTTCTTAGAAGTTGCCAACAACGCGTCGGTATCTTCGGATTCGCGAGTAATCAAGTCAGTGATATCTGCAATCTTCTTGCGCAATGGTTGCGGGTCAACTCCCCGCTCGAGGTTATAGGCCACTTGCTTTGCACGACGGCGATTTGTTTCATCAATTGCCTTGGCCATTGAATCGGTGATGTTATCGGCATACATATGCACTTCACCTGAGACATTTCGCGCCGCCCGCCCGATTGTTTGAATGAGCGAAGTTGCCGAACGCAAAAAACCCTCTTTATCGGCATCTAAAATTGCAACAAGGGATACTTCAGGTAAATCTAAACCTTCGCGCAGTAAGTTAATACCGATTAAAACATCGTATTCGCCCAAACGAAGTTCGCGAAGAAGTTCAACACGGCGCAGAGTGTCGACCTCTGAGTGCAGATACCGTACACGCACGCCTTTTTCCTGCATGAAATCCGTTAAATCCTCGGACATTTTTTTTGTCAATGTTGTGACAAGTACTCTCTCGTTCTTTTCGGCACGGATGTTGATCTCCTGCAGTAAATCATCGATCTGACCCTTAATTGGTTTGATAACAATCTGCGGGTCCACCAAGCCTGTAGGACGAATGACCTGTTCAACTACATCGCCATTTACTTTTGCCATCTCATACTTACCTGGGGTTGCAGACAAGTATAGCTTTTGTCCCGTGCGCTCTAAGAACTCAGGAAACTTTAATGGACGGTTATCAAGTGCACTGGGAAGGCGAAATCCATGTTCAACTAGAGTTCGTTTGCGTGATGCATCGCCTTCATACATCGCCCCCAGTTGTGGCACGGTGACATGACTTTCATCGATGACCACTAAAAAATCCTCAGGGAAATAATCCAAAAGGCAGTTTGGGGCAGATCCCGCGGCGCGACCATCTAAGTGTCTTGAGTAATTTTCGATTCCGCTACAGAAACCGATTTGCTCCATCATTTCGGTATCAAAGGTGGTTCGCATACGAATTCGTTGGGCCTCAAGTAACTTGCCCTGCTTTTCAAAGAGATTTAATTGAATCTGAAGTTCATCTTCAATGTCTCCGATTGCACGTTTGATCGTTTCAGGTCCTGCGGCATAATGAGTTGCGGGGAAAATATACATTTCGCTCTCGTCACGAATAATTTCACCGGTCAAAGGATGCAGCGTCAAAATCTTCTCAATCTCATCGCCGAACATCTCGATTCGAATAGCTAACTCTTCATACATGGGAATGATTTCAATCGTGTCCCCGCGCACTCGAAAAGTCCCACGTTCAAAGGCCATGTCATTTCGTTTGTACTGAATATCGACGAAGCGACGAAGCAGGGCATTTCGCTCGATTTCATCGCCCACTCGCAGCGTGACCATTCGATCTATATATTCCTGAGGGGTGCCAAGTCCATAGATACAGGAGACCGTTGCCACAACGATGACATCGCGCCTAGTCAAAAGAGAGTTCGTTGCCGAGTGTCGTAGCCTCTCGACCTCATCGTTAACACTGGAATCTTTTTCAATGAAAGTATCGGTTTGCGGAACATAGGCTTCAGGCTGGTAATAGTCGTAGTAAGAGACAAAGTATTCAACGGCGTTATCAGGTAGTAGTTCGCGAAACTCATTGGCCAACTGGGCAGCTAACAGTTTGTTAGGAGCTAATACCAAAGTAGGACGTTGCAGTTTTTCAATGAGCCATGCAGTTGTTGCCGACTTTCCAGTACCTGTTGCACCTAATAGGACAACGTCTTGTTCACCTGCCTCAAAGCGCCGGGCGATTTCAGCGATTGCTTCGGGCTGATCTCCTGCAGGGACAAAATCGCTTACCACTTGAAATGGCTCGACCCGACGTTGTAAATCTGATATCGGGCGCATTGGACAATTCTACTTAGAAGTCAGAGATAATCTCTCCCAAATATTTTCAATATTACGCAGTAAATCATCCCGACTGCCGTTGTTTTCAATGACAAAATCAGCGATAGAGACTCGCTGTTCGCGTGAGGCTTGAGCTGCTATACGTGCCTGTATCTCGGATATATGCATTCCTTTCTCTCTTAATCTGGCGACACGAAGATCCATATCGGCCTCGACAGTAATGACGGTTTCGAATCGATCAGAGGCCTTAGTTTCGTACAAGAGAGGAATCTCATAAACCAAAGTTTGATTACCGGTAAGGGCTAAAACAACAGACTCAAACTCACTGCGCACCCAAGGATGAATGATCGCCTCTAGCTTCGCTTTTAATTGCAGATTGCTAAAAACTAACTCCCCCAACGCGCGCCGATCAATCTCTCCATTTTTTAATATCGAGTCACCAAAGATGGCAATAACCTCGTCAAAACCCGATGAACCCCGCTCAATTGCCTTTCGAGCTAACTGATCGGCATCTATGACTAGCGCTCCAAGATCGGCGAAGTATTCAGCCGCTAGTGATTTCCCGCTTCCGATTCCACCAGTTAATCCTATGATGCGCACAGGCCAACGATACAGCCTACGCCAATATGTCAGGGAAATGCATGACCATCCTCAAAGCACAAACAAGCACCTTTCGATTAGGTGAGCAAAGACGTAATCGATCTCACCCGCGCGCGTAGGTACCTTGTTTTAGATTCTCAGAACAGATTTGTCTGGAAGTGAACACCTCACTAAAACTCCAGACAAAGAAGT
>JAYTTL010000184.1:0-1653 GCA_043745325.1 Actinomycetes bacterium | reverse complement strand
GCAGCAAAGAAATCTGCCACACGCAAGTAGTTCGTTATGGCAACAGTTAGAGGCATTAGGTATATCCCTGCTATCGATGGTCTTCGTGCAGTGGCCGTTGTCGCAGTCATGTTGTATCACTTGGGATACTCATGGATTCCAGGCGGATTTCTAGGTGTTGATTTATTTTTTGTCATCTCAGGTTACGTAATAACACGATTGCTTTTGGATTCTATTGCGCGCAGTGGTGGCTTAGATCTTCGAGCTTTCTACAAGGCTCGGATTCGTCGGCTATTTCCACCACTTGTTTTTATGATCCTCGTGACCTCTATATATATCGGCATTTGGGCACCTGAAACTATGCGGCGCTTTATGAGTGATTCACCATTTGCCCTTCTTGGTGGAATGAACTGGTGGCTGGTATTTCGCCATACCGATTACTTTGAATCCATAGCTCGTCCTGCGCTTTTACAACATACGTGGTCGCTCGGGGTTGAAGCCCAGTTTTATCTCATTTGGCCAGTGATTTTGCTACTTATTCTTCGCTATTTTGGCAAAAACAAGATTCCTGGAGCTGCGCTGTTAATTGCGGCGGTATCTGGAGTTACCCTTCTAGTAGTTTCATTTAGAGTCGATGCCTCTAATGCATCTCAAACAAGTCATGTTTATTTCGGAACTGACACTCATAGCATTGGATTATTTCTTGGATCGGCATTGGCTGTAAGTTGGATTCCACAAAATCTAAAAGAAAATGTTTCGAAGCGAGCTCAAGATTTTATCGATGGAATTGGAGTATTTGGCTTCATCGGAATCATTGCAACTTTCCTCTTTATCAACGAAAGCGACGCCACGCTGTACAAATTGGCTTTTCCTTTAGCTGGAATTTTTGGTTGCGCGATACTCACCTCAATCGTGCATCCTGCTTCTCGTTTCGCGCCAATATTGAGTAGTAAAACCGCAATATGGATAGGTGAACGCTCATATGCCATTTATCTTTGGCATTGGGTAGTTTTCCAAGTCACTCGTCCAGCAGTTGACCTTGAAGGTTCGGCTTGGGCGCTAACGGTTTTACGAGTTCTCATTGTCTTGGCAATGGCCGACATTTCACTGCGCCTAGTTGAGTTACCTATTCGAAGTGGATTAGTGGAGTACTGGTTTAGAGGAATGAAATATCGCACAAAAAGAGTGCAGCTGCGTCAGAAAGTTTCGGTTGTTATTGCTTTCTTGCTCACCGCAATGACAATTTCTATGCTTAGTACCTACGCAATTCATAAAAGTGATGTCGCGATGAATATCGTAAAAGCGCGGTTAAGCGCACCATCAGAAATCTCCGAAACAAAACCCACGGCGAATCAGAGCCCCGGGCTATGGGTTACGGGTGATTCAGTAATTCTAGGAATCCGACATGAATTGGGTGTTCGTGCACCTATAACGCTTATAAACGCGCGCGTTGGGCGACAAGCCACCGAACTTATACAGGTAATGTCACACGACAAATTGAGAATGAAAAATTCAATTGTAATCTTTAATTTGGGAAATAATAATAAATTAAGCGCATCCCAAGTATTTGCAATTTTCTCCGAAGTAGATAATCAACCAAAAATCATTGTTGTAAATACGGCGGTGCCACGTGATTGGCGTACAGCTAACAACGAATTGATCGCCCTGTACGCA
>JAYTTL010000183.1:0-1672 GCA_043745325.1 Actinomycetes bacterium | reverse complement strand
AAGATCGCAAAGAGCGCATTGGAAAGATTTATCAGATGCACGCTAACAAGCGCGAAGAGCGCGACAATGTTGGCGCAGGAATGATTGTTGCCGTTATGGGTCTTAAGGACACCACAACTGGCGAGACGCTTTGTGATCCAGTCAAACCCGTCATTCTTGAGTCTATGGACTTCCCAGCTCCAGTTATTTCTGTGGCTATCGAACCAAAGACAAAGGGTGACCAAGAAAAACTTGGTATCGCTATTCAGCGTTTGTCTGAAGAGGATCCAACGTTCCACGTTAAAACCGATGAAGAGACCGGCCAGACAATCATTGCTGGAATGGGCGAGCTTCACCTCGAGATTCTTGTAGAGCGCATGCGCCGCGAATTCAAAGTCGATGCAAATGTTGGTAAGCCGCAGGTTGCCTACCGTGAAACTCTGCGCAAGCCAGTTGCCCGTCACGATTACACACACAAAAAGCAGACCGGTGGCTCAGGACAGTTTGCAAAGATCCAGATCGCTATCGAACCTCTTCCAACGGGCGTTGTCGAAGGCGGATATGAATTCGTTAATAAAGTCACGGGTGGCCGCGTTCCACGCGAGTACATCCCATCAGTTGACGCTGGCTGTAAAGAGGGAATGACGGCAGGACCACTTGCCGGCTATCCACTGACAGATGTACGAGTAACTCTTCTTGATGGTGCCTATCACGATGTCGACTCATCGGAGCTCGCCTTCAAGATTGCTGGTCTTGCAGCATTTAAGGAAGCGGCAAAGCTTGCCGATCCCGCAATTCTGGAGCCAGTAATGCGCGTCGAAGTTGTTACCCCTGAAGATTTCATGGGCGACGTCATCGGCGATATCAACAGTCGTCGTGGTCAAATCCAGGCCATGGATGAGCGGTCAGGTGCCCGCGTTGTTAGGGCGCTCGTTCCATTGTCAGAGATGTTCGGCTATGTCGGAGATCTTCGCTCTAGAACTCAAGGTCGTGCGAGCTATTCAATGGAGTTCGATTCGTATGCCGAAGTTCCTGGCAACGTAGCGAAAGAAATCATTGCGAAAGTTCGTGGCGAATAAACCCCTTGCACTAAAAAACAAAATATAAAAAGACCCTAATAACCAGCACTAGAAAAACGAAAGAGGAAGCACATGGCAAAGGCGAAGTTCGAGCGGACAAAACCGCACGTAAACATTGGCACTATCGGACACATCGACCACGGTAAGACAACTCTTACTGCAGCGATCTCTAAGGTGCTTCACGATAAGTTTCCAACTCTTAATGCAGCGACAGCTTTCGCTGACATCGATAAGGCGCCGGAAGAGCGTCAACGTGGTATCACAATCTCTATCGCTCACGTCGAGTATCAGACAGAGAAGCGTCACTACGCACACGTCGACTGCCCAGGCCACGCCGACTACATCAAAAACATGATCACTGGAGCCGCGCAGATGGATGGAGCAATCCTCGTCGTAGCTGCAACAGATGGTCCAATGCCTCAGACCAAGGAGCACGTTCTCCTTGCCCGTCAAGTAGGCGTTCCATCAATCGTGGTTGCACTCAACAAGTCAGACATGGTTGATGACGAAGAAATTCTTGAGCTTGTAGAAATGGAAGTTCGCGAACTTCTTACTAAGTACGAGTTCCCTGGCGATGACACACCAATCGTTCGCATCTCAGCGCTCAAAGCACT
>JAYTTL010000182.1:0-1675 GCA_043745325.1 Actinomycetes bacterium | reverse complement strand
AGATTCAAGATCCAGGAAATGCCGGAACGATTTTGAGATCTGCCGATGCTTTTGGAATGGATGCCGTCATTACTTCGCCTGGCAGTGTCGATATGTACTCACCTAAAGTGGTTCGAAGTACGGCCGGATCACTCTGGCATATCCCAGTTTTTGAATCCATCGAACTCCAAGGCTTACTCTCTTCAAAGAAACTTCATGCATTTACTTTGAGTTCAAAGGGTTCAAAACCTTTATCTGATTTCATCAACTCGGGGGATTGCCTTGCAATTTTTGGTAATGAAGCCCGTGGATTACATAGTAATCAATCAACATCAACTATTGAATCAATAAATATCCCCATGCCTGGCGCGGCTGAAAGTCTTAATCTTTCGGCAGCGGCATCGATCCTGATGTATCACCTGGCAAATATGTAAATAACCAGATAGTGCAGGTTTTTTCTGCCCTTACTTTATTAGCAGAGTTACTGCACGGGTCCCGGTCGTCCATTTAAAATATTCCCTTCGCTGGATTCGCCTCAGGCTCATCGAAACAAGAAATGAAGCTAATCACCTGTAATTCTTGCTCAGATAAATCAAAATCGAAAGACAGGGGTTTCCACTTTCCAACGCCTCTTCTTGTAAATACTCTTGTATCACCTGGCAAATATGAGGCCTGCTTAAAGTTGCAACCATTAGACTCGCCCCATGCGTGAAGATGAGATAGCAACATGGGTATCCGATGCCCACGCCGCGTTCGCAGCCGCTCCTGATTTAGATGCACTTAAAATTGCACGCCTGACACACTCTGGCGACAAATCTCCTATCGCGTTAGCATCTCGCGGCCTTGGGGCGCTGCCTCCCGATGAGAAGATGCAATATGGAAAGTTGATAGGTGAGGCCAAAGCCTCCATTGCCAGCTCCCTTGCCGATGCCACGTCGGTTTTAGAGGCGCAGCGCGACAGAAAAGTCTTGCAAGAGGAAGTACTGGACGTGACACTTGCCTCTAATCGTTCTCACCGCGGCGGTTTACATCCGATTTCCATTATGAAGAACGAGATCAGCGATTTCTTTATTGAACAGGGATATAGCGTTCAAGAAGGTCCCGAGATGGAGTCTGGCTGGCTTAACTTTGATGCACTCAACATTCCTCCCGATCATCCAGCGCGCACGATGCAAGATACATTTTTTCTAGAGCCGGTTGAATCAGGGATAGTTCTACGGACTCAAACATCTCCGGTCCAAATCCGCACCATGCTTACATCTACGCCGCCGATTTACATTATTTCCCCGGGACGTACTTTTCGGGCCGACGGACTCGATGCCACACATAGCCCGGTATTTCACCAAGTCGAGGGCTTAGTTGTAGATCGAGGAATCACTATGGCCCACTTAAAGGGCACACTCGATAATTTTGCACAGGCGATGTTTGGCCCAGATGTCACCACTCGCCTGCGACCATCGTTTTTTCCATTCACTGAGCCAAGCGCCGAAGTCGATATCTTCTTTAATAATCGCTGGATTGAATGGGGCGGCTGCGGAATGGTCAATCCAAAAGTTTTACAGACGTGCGGAATCAACACGGAGATTTTTTCGGGCTTTGCTTTTGGTATGGGTATTGAGCGCACGTTAATGGTGCGCCATGGCATCACCGATATGCATGACATCGTCGAAGGCGATCTTCGTTTTACTCGGCAGTT
>JAYTTL010000181.1:0-23138 GCA_043745325.1 Actinomycetes bacterium | reverse complement strand
TGAAAATGGGCACCATTGCAATCGGGACCGTTCTTGCGGCAATCGGTACGGCCTTGCCCGAAAGTGTTGTGACTTTGGTAGCAGTGACAATGGGTAAGGCCGATCAATCTAAAGATATAGGCGTAGGGGCGGCCATGGGTGGTCCTTTAGCCCTTGCAACTATTGCATACGCTGTTTCGGGATATATGTTGCTACGAAAAAAACGTGGCTCGCAACCTTTGAAAGATGTTGACCTTAGTCAACTTCCTAAAGACCAAAAGTGGTTTTTGGCAATTTTTCTATTCAAAGTTGGATTAGGGCTCGTTGCCTTCTCATTTAAAACTTGGCTTGGGCTGTTATTTTTTGCAGCATACGGTGCATATTTTATTAAGGAAATGCGAGCCGACTCCGAAAAACATAGTGACATTGATTTAGAATCGCTAAGGCTGCAGCCCAATAAAGCAACACCTGCTGGTTGGGCAATAGCAGTCCAAACTATTGGAAGCCTTGTTCTAATTTTCATTACATCTCAGATCTTTGTTGGACAGTTGGAATGGATCGGTCCCGAACTTGGCCTTTCTGCGACGGTAACAGCGCTCTTGCTCTCTCCCGTTGCCACTGAATTACCAGAGATTATGAATGCAATTATCTGGATACGTCAAGGCAAAATCTCTTTGGCTTTAGCAAATATAAGTGGAGCAATGATGATTCAGGCAACGGTTCCATCAGGGCTCGGTATTTTATTTACTCCGTGGAAATTTGATGGCCCGTTACTTCTCTCAGGAGTCATAACGATTGCGGCTATCGTCTATTTACTAATACTTTTCAAATACAAGAAGTTTGAACCGAAGCGGATATCGTTGGTAGGAGTTTTCTACGTTATCTTTGCATTAGGATTGCTATTCATCACGTAAATTCAAAAACGCTTGTATTGCCAACCACCATCGGCGTTGATAGCCCTATTGAAATATTGTAAATCCAGCTAATATGCCATGATGCAAGAATCATTATTTACCAGATCAAATGGTCAGGTCGTCGCCTATTTTGATTATGGACGCAGTGAGGATGTTCTCTTCTTTCATCATGGCACCCCTTCTGCAGGTCCACTTTCACCCAACATCAGGCGTAACGCCGATTTAAATAATTTTCGAATCATCGAGATTGTTCGACCTGGTTACGGAAGCTCAACCACAATTCCTGGTCGCAAGATCGATACCATCTCCGAAATCAATCTTGAAGTTGCAAACGCTTTTGGAATTGAGCGTTTTGCTCATGTTGGAGGATCTGGCGGAGGTCCACATGCATTGGCATCGGCATATATGGCCGGGAACCGGTGTTTAGCGCAGTTAATTATTGCAGGGCTTGCACCATACGGCGTTTCAGATTTTGATTTTGTTGCAGGGATGACTGAAGATGCTCGAAATAGATGGCTTCTTCCTTCAACAAGCATGGAGGAATTTGAAGCAGTCATAGCAAAAGAAGCAATGGAGTGGTCCTCATACAGTGATGAGCAAATAAGGGAGAAGTTCAATTTGGATGCGGAGGATCCATCTTTAGTTGAATTTATATCGTATGTCCAAGCCGTGGGGAAGTACTCATTTCTACATGGGACCATGGGATTAAGAGATGATGCACTTGCTTTTCTGAAACCTTGGGGATTTTCGTTGTGTGAAATCTCTATGCCGGTACAACTGTGGACCGGGACTGAAGATGTAAGCGTGCCGCAATCTCATGCTCGCTACTTACATGGATTAATTCCTAACTCTGAATTACGAGTTATAGTTGGTAAAAACCACAGCACTATTAACGAACCAGCCGTTAAGGAGGGATTTAGATGGTTGCGGGAAATCTTCGATTCCAATAAATCTAGTCAGCAATGACCATTGGCGTGGAACTCGTAATACGTAATAACTCTGAATACGAAGTTGGATAGACAGAGTGCGGATGTCCAGCTGCAGCCCAGACCACGTCATAGTCACTCAATGCCATATCAATCAAGGTAATCTCTGGCTGATGAATCCACCCAACGGGGCTCACGCCCCCAATTGAAAAGCCCGAAGCATTTTTTACAAAATTGGCGTCAGCTCGATGAAGTTTTTCCACACCTAGATTCTTTGCAACAAGCTGCGTATTGACGCGATGGCGACCACTGGTGATCACTAAAAGCGGATTACCGTTCGGCAGCTTAAAGACGATTGATGATGCTACCTGTCCAACGTCGATGCTCAGCGCGTTAGCAGCATCAAGGGCTGTGCGGGCAGAGTCTGAAAGAATCGTAACTTCACCCGAATAGCCAAACTCCTTCAGTATTGCTCGTACCCGGATAACTGAAGGGTTAGCAAAAACATCTTCCACTATTTAAGCAACTCGGCTCTCTAGTTTCAGCGCTGACATAAAGGCATCGACAACTTCCTGCTTGCTCCAAGGCTTTGGAGCTTGAGTAATAAAGTAGTCTTTCAATGCAATCTCTGCTAACTCGTCAATGTCACCTTCGGTAAACCCGAGTGATGAGAGAACTGGAAATTCAAGTTCGGCTAAAATTTTGCGAACTGCATTGATACACCGAGAGCCATCATGTGTTCCATCTTGAGGTACTCCCATTGCATCGGCAACGCGCTCCATTTTTTGCGGAACTATTGTTGCCTCGCGGGTAAGGGTTTCAACTAAAACTAGTCCGATAGTTAAGCCATGTGGGACGTGCTTGAGTCCTCCAATTGCTTGGCCCAAAGAGTGCTCGGCCGTGCAGTCTGAAATATTCATGGTTAATCCAGCCATCATGCTTCCAGCCGACATCCCTGCGCGAGCGTTTTTATCGTTTCCATCTTTAAAGGCGGCAACGAGTGCTGGGGTCATCATGCGAACAGCTTCATAACCGATCGCATCCCCAATCGGGGTGCTGCACTTGGCAATGATTCCTGCGATTGCTTGTGCCAGTGCATCGATTCCAGTATTGGCCGTCATTGAAGGCGGCATCGAGTACGTGAGTACTGGATCTACAAGGGCAACTTGTGCACGTAAGTTTGCATTAGCGATTCCTGCCTTGCGGCCGGCATCAGGGTCAGAGATTACTGAGCCACCAGATACTTCAGAGCCCGTACCTGCCGAAGTTGGAAGTGCAATAAGTGGCAGTGTGGCTGCTGGATACACAGGTGGCTTGGATTGGAACTCTTCGAAAGTGCAGTTAAGTTGAGCGCACAAACGCGCAGCTTTTGCGGTGTCAATAATGGATCCACCACCGAGTGCTACAACAACGTCAGAGCCTGCGTTCTTAAGAGCCGCGATTGAATCATTAACCATGTGAATTGTTGGTTCACCTGCGGGCTTTTCAAAGACTGTCACTAAAATGCCAGAAGCATTCTTCATTTGCTCGATGAGCTTTTTTGCCGCTGGATTAAATTTTTCAATATCTTTATCGACCATCAAGAAGACTTTGCTCGCACCTAGCTCTGCAACAACTGCCGGAAGTGTTTCGGCAATTCCTTCTCCAAAGCGAACTTTGACGGGCAGGTGATTATTGAATGCGGTGATGTTTTCCACGAGAGCTCCTTGGTAAGTGGTTTTCAATGATTATAGGGATTCTATCTTGCAAAAGGCTCATTGGAAAAGTGTTGAAATGCTTAAACCTTTGAAGTGCGTTTATTGATCTTTTCAAGGATTACATGAAGCGTGATTCCGATAGCGATTCCCCAAATCAAGTCAATTACCACACTAGATATCGCGGTAACAATGATGGTACTCGCTTCAGATTTTGTTGTTCGCAGTGATTCCATTATGGAAGTTGGATTAAATATGCGATAACTCGTGCCAAGCAAAAGGCCTGCAACCACGGCCATCGGAATTTGACTAACGAGCGGTGCCGCAATCAGCGCAATAATTAAGAGAACTACGGCGTGAAAAATAGATGCGAGGCGGCTCTTGGCATGTGATCTGACATTCACGCTTGAACGTGCAATTGCCCCTGTTGCGGGCATTCCGCCAAAAAGTGAGGCAATCATGGTTGATAAGCCTTGACCAAAAAGCTCACGGTTTGGCTCGAAACTCATTTTTTCATGGGCCATTGCGTCGGCAACGCGCGCTGAGAGTAGTGATTCGATTGCGACAAGGATTGAAAAAGCACTGACAATTATGGATACAAGACTCAAAGCTACAAAACTTGCAGGTATGTGAATTTTAAGACCAAACCTCTTGGCTAATGTTGGATACGAAAATTTAATTATGAGTGTGAGGGCAACAATTGAAATGGATGTAAAATTCAAACCTATTCTCATTGCATCAGACAAAGTGTTCCAGGCAACAATAAAACTTTTATCGCCATCAATATGACAAGAACACCCGCTATTATTCCCAGTGCGGGAATCGCTGCAATACCAAATTTTGCTACTACGGGAATCAAAATTACGGTCATTGCGCCCGTTGGTCCACTGACTTGGTATTTAGATCCACCAAAAAGAGCTGCTAAAAATCCCGCGATGATTGCCGTAGTCAAACCTGCAGCTGCCGACATGCCCGAGGTAATACCGAATCCAATGGCCAATGGCAGGGCCACAATGGCGACCGTTAATCCTGAAATCAGATCTGCGGCCAAATCTTTCGGGACCCTTGAAAACTCCGCTTTATGTGGCCAAAAGGAAGAGAACATGTAGATATGTAAGCAGACTTGTAATCACTTGTCAGTTATTGTTGCCACTCTTATGGGAAATGATTTACTTACCACTGCCAAGCGGGCTCAAATTGGCCTTCTTGCGATGTTTTTCTTAATGGGTGTTGTATCAATGGCATGGGTTGCACGTATTCCTGAGATTCGCGATGTGAATGGCCTCAATAACGGCCAACTTGGATTGATTTTAATATCGAGCACTATTGGTGCCCTTATTGGTGCCCAACTCTCAGGTCGTTTAATTCACACTTACGGGACTAAAGCGGTAATTAGATTTGCGGTAGTCATTATGCCGATTGGTTTGATTCTCATGGGGTTTGCCATTTCTCCCATAATGTTAATTGCCGGTCTCTTTGTCATGGGTCTGGGTTATTCGAGTATGGATATCTCTTCAAATACTCAAGCGGTAGTCATCGAAAAACTTTTAGGCAAACGAGTTATGTCTTCATTTCATGCGCTGTGGAGTTCGGGAGCATTTATAACAACAGTCTTTGGTGGTGCAATAGCTAAACACGTTTCGCCCCGAGATAATTTAGTTGGTGTCGGAATTGTATGTTTTTTCTTTTTTATTCCTTCAGTTCGATCGTTGTTGCCTGCCCATTTAGATGATCACAGCGGGGGCGAGGAAGAGACTCAAGTTAAGATTCCATTTTTTAGTAAAAGTGTTCTGCCTTTGTGGGGAATGGGTATCGGATTATTAGGTGGTTTAATTGCAGAAGGTGCAGCAAGTGATTGGGGCGCAATTTTATTGCGTGATGACATGGGCTTTGGAGTTGGTGTTAACGCATCTGCATTTGCAACTTTCTCACTTGCAATGATCACCTCACGCTTTCTTGGAGATAGGGTTCTTGATTATTTCGGCCCTAGAAAAACAGTTTTACTTGGAGGTTATGTGGGTGGCGCAGGCTTTGGTTTAGGTATTGCAATAGGGGTTCCTTTATCTAGTTCACACCCATTAGTAGCCCTCATTGTTATTAATGCAGGATTTGCATGTGCAGGAGTTGGAATCGGCCCGATGTTTCCGGCCTACATTGTGGCCGCTTCGCAAGTTTCGGGCATTGCATCATCGGTTGCTATCGCCCGCGTTGGTGTTATCGGTCTAGCGGGCTACTTCATCGGCCCATCAGTTACAGGAGCAATAGCTCAAGTGACCTCGCTGCCTCTTGCCATGGGCTTTCCCATTGTGATGTTGCTTCTTGCCGGCTATCAATCTCACATCTTTAGGAGGTAATTACTCCGACACGCCAGGCCGCTTGCCATCTGTCAGTCCGAGGGGCTATTTTTCGAACACCTGTTCGAAAATCCACAGCCTCAAGGAGCACCCCTTACTCATGCCAGAGATTAAACCCGCCCACGATGTCACCATCGATGGCGCAACGACCCCTATTGAATTTACTTTTAAAGGTAGACGTTTTCGTATCCATGCGGTTTTATCGAGGTGGTGTGAGGCTGGGGGTTGGTGGAATCGCATTAGCGATGGAAAGTATCGCCCCGATGATGCCGCTCGTGCAGTATGGCGCGTTGAGGCCGCCCCGATTGGAGCGGTAACAACTTTTGAACTCGAACGTGATGAACTCAGCGGGCAATGGATTATTAGATCGGTATGAGCTTTATTCATCTCAATGTTGCAAGTGCCTACTCACTTAAATATGGCACGACACAGCCCCATGATTTGGTTGCGCGCGCAGCGCAGTTTGAAATGCCAGCTCTGGCGCTCACCGATCGAGATGGTTTAGCTGGCGCGGTTCGCTTTGCCCAAAGCTGTGTTGAGTATGGCATTGCACCAATTATCGGAGTCAATCTAGGTATTGATATGGGCAAGATAAAGGGTCGCATCACGTTACTGGCCCATAGCGATGGTGGGTGGCGCGCGTTGTGTAGGTTGTTAACGTCACTCACAATGATTTCCGATAACCGTAATCCGGTTCTGAATCTAGAGTTCTTACAACGCTTTAGCCATTACAGTTCAAATCTCTACGCTCTCCATGGCCCCGAATCACCCGTTGGTGCATTGATCACTGATAACCGTATCGATGCCGCCTTTACTGCATTCAACACAACGCGCGATTTATTTGCTAGCAATGCAATCGAATGTGTTTCCCATCTAGTTGCTGGTAAAGGCCCCCGATCTACATCACACGCTGCGAGGTCGTTGATTTTTGCCCGTGACCATGACATTGATGCAGTTTTTACAAACGCTGTTCGCATGCGAGATCGCAGCGATGGGCCGGTGGCCGATGTCTTAGATTGCGCACGTCAGTTAGTTCCATTACATCCTCGCCATGTCGAGCGCCGTAACGCCGAAGGTTTTTTAAAATCCGCTGATGAGATGAGTTTATTAGCGGGTGAAATTGCGCGCGCAGCTGGAGAGCGCACACCACGTCAACTTCTTGCAACAACTAGAGCGTGGGCCGAACGCTCTTTATTATCACCTGCGCGCGATATTGGACTTGGGGGCGCGTATCTACCCGAGCCTCATGTTGTTGGTGCACAGTCGGCGCATGAGATGCGCATGCTTTTGCGCGCTCGTAGCGAGGCCGGTATTAATCGGCGCTATAGCGATAGTGGCGCGATTAAGCGCGCGCGTGCGCGCCTTGATGGCGAACTATCAACGGTTGCAACGCTCGGTTTTGAATCCTACTTTCTAACCGTTGCCGATATCTGCGACATGGCACGCAACGCCGGTATACGCGTGGCCGCACGTGGCAGTGGTGCGGGCTCACTGATCTGTCACTTACTTGCAATCTCTGGAGTCGAACCGATGGCTCACGGATTATTAATGGAGCGTTTTTGTTCACCGCTTCGCCGGGCCTTACCTGATATCGATATCGACGTTGAATCACACCGTCGCCTTGAAATCTATGACATGATTTTTAAACGCTATGGCGATACCGGTTGGGATACCCCTAACAATCAGTCGCGTTGTGCAACTGTTGCAATGGTCGATACATACCGCGCCAGACATGCCATACGCGATGCCGGCGCGGCCCTTGGTCTGCCTTCGATGGAGATTGACCTATTAGCTAAATCAATGCCCCATGTTCGTGCGCGCAATATATCTAACGCTCTTAAAAATCTACCCGAACTCAAATCTCTCAATATCTCTGCCCCTTTAACGGCGATGACAATCGCCCTTGCCGAGCGTTTAGATGGTCTGCCGCGTCACTTAGCAATGCATCCATGCGCCATAGTTTTATCCGATGGCGGCTTATTAGATCGCACACCGTTGATGGCCAGCGCCAGCGGGTATCCAATGCTGGTCTTTGATAAAGATGATGTCGAGGCGATTGGTCTTTTAAAGCTCGATGTCTTAGGTGTGCGTATGCAATCGGCGATTTCATATGCGCTTACTGAAATCGAACGTATACACGATATAAAGATTGACATCGATGCCGTACCTCTAGATGATGATCAAACCTATCAACTCATTCAATCAACGCGCACTCTCGGAATCTTCCAAATCGAAAGCCCGGGCCAGCGCGAACTTGTTGGCAAACTCCAACCTAAAACATTTACCGATTTAATTATCGATATCTCACTCTTTCGTCCAGGACCCGTTAAGGGCGACATGATTTCTCCCTTTTTAAAGGCGCGTCACGGGTGGAGCAGGCCGAAGGTTATTCACCCCGACCTCTACGAAATTTTGCGCGATACGCAAGGCGTTGTTGTCTTTCACGAACAAGTAATCCACATCATCGCTGCGATGACAGGTGCCTCTCTGGCAAGCGCCGATGAAAAGCGTCGTGCATTGGGGGATAAGACGGGTGCGCAAGAGGTCTGTGACTGGTTTTTTCCTACTGCACTATCGCGTGGATACGAGTTACCCATCGTCAATGAAATTTGGGAGCTTTTGCGCGCCTTTGCCTCCTTTGGTTTTTGTAAGGCGCATGCCGCCGCCTTTGCAATGCCGACATATCAATCGGCTTGGTTAAAGGCGCATTACCCTGCAGCTTTTTTGGCGGGAGTTCTTACGCACGAGCCAGGCATGTACCCCAAACGTTTAATCCTCGATGAGGCACGACAGATGTCAATCACTATTGCCCCGCTAGATATTAATGAATCGGATTCGCTCTATCGTGTTGAGGAAGCGGGCGCCGCGATTCGCATTGCGCTCTCGACTATTTCCAAGATTAGTGATGGAGAGATCGCATCAATCATTGCTGGTCGCCCATATACCGATTTACCAGACTTCGTGCATCGCTCCGGTAGTAGCGCGCCTGTTACAGAAAGTGCAATCCTTACGGGCGCATTTGATCGTTTGCATAGTGATGTCAATCGTCGAGATCTCTTACTGCACCTATCTGACTTGCAACGCTCGCCGAATAAAACTATCTCTGGTGCGCAAATGAATTTAGCTTTTGCGCCCCCTGCCCTGATTACTAGCGGGCTTCCCGATATGAGCCCTGCCGAAAGTGTGCGCCACGAAGTCGAACGTCTAGGCATCGACATGTCTCACCATGTAATCGAGTTCTATGGTGGATTTCTTAATGCCATCGGCGCAGTGCGTTCATCGCAGTTACTAGAGGCACGCTCGCGCTCTAGCGTTCTTGTCGCAGGTATTAAAGTTGCGATGCAGACTCCACCAGTGCGTTCAGGCAAACGCGTCATTTTCTTAACTCTCGATGATGGCTATGGCTGCAGCGATTCGACATTTTTTAGCGATGCACAAAGCCACTACGCCAGCACTCTGTATTCATCATCCCTGCTACTGGTTCGGGGCATTACTCGCCGTACGGGTGCCCGTGGGATTTCAATTAACGCCACAGCAGCCTGGGATTTACGTGCGGCATATGAAAATTGGCGGGCGAAAGAAAGTACGCTGGCAATATGAGTTCGGCCTCGATACTTCACGTTGATATGGATGCATTCTTTGCATCCGTTGCCGAGCGCGATAATCCAGAGTTAAAGGGCAAGGCCGTTGTTATCGGAATGGGCGCTCGTGGAGTCGTTTCGGCGGCCAACTATGAGGCGCGCAAATTTGGAGTCCATTCTGCAATGCCGGTAAGTCGGGCTAGGCGATTAGCACCACACGCGATTTTTCTACCTGTCGATATGCCACGCTATCAAGAGGTCTCATCGCATATTATGGAGATTTTTGAAAGTTTTACGCCATGGATCGAACCCATCTCATTAGATGAAGCGTTTTTAGATGTTAGCGGTGTGCAGCGATTGATAGGTTCACCGAGAGAAATAGCGATAATGATTCGCGCAAAGGTCCAGGCACAAGAGGGCATTACGTGTTCAGTCGGTATTGCACCATCAAAGTTCATTGCAAAACTAGCATCAGAACAGTGCAAACCCAATGGAATGCTAGAAATTACCGCCGATCGCATACTTACCTTTTTGCACCCTCTGCCGATTCAAGCGATGTGGGGGGTAGGACCAAAGACGGCGCAGACCCTAGAGCGCTTAGGCCTTCGTACTATTGAAGACATTGCTCATCTGCCACGTGCAACATTGATCCGCGCATTAGGGCAGGCAAATGGGGCATCCTTATATGAACTGGCATGGGGCCGTGATTATCGTGATGTAATACCACACGATGCGGAAAAAAGTATTAGCGCTGCCGAGACTTTTGCCCAAGATTTAGATAACCCAAGCGAGATATTGACTGAATTTTTACGTTTGACCGAACGAGTATCGGCAAAGCTTCGCGATAAGAATTTATTTTCTAAGAGCATTTCAATCAAGGTGCGCTTTGCCGATTTTTCTACACTCAATAGATCTAAAACTTTGGCTCTACCCATAGATGGAACCCATGAAATCTATGAAGTTGTAAAAAAGCTCTACCAAGCCCTGCATTTAGATCGTGCCCGTATGCGACTGGTGGGGGTCTCTTTAGAGAATTTAAGTGCGGGGGCTCCCGAACAGATGATCTTGGGGGAGCGAGAGAGTGGTTGGCGTCAGGCCGACGGTGCAATAGATCGTGCCCGAGCGCGTTTTGGTGCAGGAAGCGTGCGCCCTGCCCGATTAATTAAACCTGTCAAAGAGGATGAATGAGGGGGTCAGATATAAGTAGCGATTGAGTCAAAAACCTTCTATTGTTTACGTATGGCACTTTCCGATCATGAGAAGCGAATGCTCCAAGAGATGGAGGCGGCTCTTCTAACCGAGGATCCAAAGCTTTTTTCTGCCCTCTCTGGAGATATTAAACTTCCTCGCCGAAATCGCCTAACCGTTGGTTTAGGCCTTATTTTCCTTGGGGTCGCAACCCTGTTTGGAGGCCTGATTGCAAAGTTAACTCCGGTAGGTGTTCTTGGCTTTGTCATCGCATTGGTGGGAGTTATCGCAATTCTCTCCTCTTTTACCAGCCAAACTCCGCGATTAAAAGGCGCTCGCAAAGGCTCAGCGCTGGGTTCGCGCTTGGAAGAGCGCTGGGATGAGCGCAACAACCAATAGATTGTAAAGTTTTCAAAGAGAGATCGGCCCCCTTGAGGGGCCTTTTTTATCCCCTCACAGTGGGGCCAGGTGGAGGAAAAATCAATATGTATGGCATAAAGTGGTGTAAAAAGGAGGAAAATGGAGTAAAGTGGGGAAATAGGCCGATGACACACTCGGTGAGCGAACCTGGGGAAGGGGGCGCACAGAGATGTTCCTTGGCACCCACGAACCCCGTCTTGATGAAAAGGGCCGGCTTATTATGCCGGCGAAATTTCGTGAAGAGTTAGCTTCCGGCCTTGTGGTGACTAAAGGCCAAGAGCGTTGTCTTTATGTATTTCCATCCATTGAATTTGAAACGATAACTCAGACACTAAAACAGGCACCCGTAACTGCAAAAGCGGCACGTGATTACAGCCGTGTGATGTTTGCAGGTGCCCATGACGAAATTCCTGATCGGCAGGGACGTATAACAATTCCACAAAACCTTCGGACCTATGCCGGTCTTGAAAAAGAATGTGTCGTTATTGGCGCAAATACACGTGTGGAAATTTGGGATGCAACTTCATGGAATGAATATTTGACCGATCGCGAAAAAAGTTTTGCTGATGTGTCAGAGGAGGTATTTCCTGGCCTGTTCTAAATGAGTCTCGTCTGTGGCCACCGCCGACCTTTCGAACCTATCGGCTTCCCTTCCCCGGAGCCGATATTAAATTGATCCGTCGGCCGGCGGTGACCAGAGATGAGAATTTAAGAAATTTGCACTTTAGTAACAAAGAAATAAATTACTTAAGCAAGATTAATTTAAAGACTAGGGGGAAATATGATTGACGAAAATATGCATGTATCTGTAATGCAAAATCGATGTATTGAACTTCTCTCTAGCGTTGTTGATACATGTTCAAATCCAGTTATTGTCGATGCAACACTTGGTCTAGGCGGACATGCGAAAGGCTTATTGGAAAAATTTCCAACTCTACAAGTACTAGGTATAGATCGCGACGCCACTGCACTCGAAATTGCAAGTCAAAGACTTGCAATATTTGCAAATCGGTTTCATGCAACTCATACAACTTTTGATAAAATTGAAGAGGTAGTTAATTCCTTTGAGTATAGTAAAATATCGGGGGCGATTTTTGATCTTGGCGTTTCTTCAATGCAGTTAGATGAAACAAATCGCGGCTTCTCATACTCCCAAGATGCACCTCTAGACATGCGCATGGATCGAACTCAATCTTTGACTGCCGCCGAAATTGTAAATACTTATGAACCTGGTCAACTAGTACGAATTTTACGCAAATACGGCGAAGAAAAATTTGCCACACGCGTAGTCGAATCGATTGTCAAGGCACGAGCGAAAGCACCGCTTAACTCAACCGCACAGTTAGCGTTGCTCGTAAAAAATGCGATTCCAGCAGCTACCAGGAGAACTGGAGGAAACCCTGCAAAACGTACATTTCAGGCGCTTCGCATTGAAACGAATGACGAACTTGGCACCATCAGTCGAGCACTTCCTGCGGCACTAAATCTTCTACATGTTGGTGGCCGCCTCATTGTTATGTCATTTCAATCCCTCGAAGATCGAATTGTAAAAGAGCTTTTTGTGGCGGCAACAACATCCAGAACGCCAAGAGAGCTTCCCATTGAACTCCCAGAGCTTTCTGCGAAGTTCTCCTTAGTGATTCGTGGTAGTGAAAGTGCGAGTGCACAAGAAGTAGATGAAAACTCGCGGTCGGCGTCAGTCCGACTTCGTGCGATTGAAAGGGTGGCGGCTTAATGGCTTTATCGGTGCTCACTCCCACAATAAGCCGTTCGCGCGACTTAATTGTTCAAAACTCCTCCAAAGTGGCGCTTAAGTTATTGCCTGATATTTCTGCAGGAAAGCAAGCTAATCGCAAATTTTTTGCACTCTTTGTCTCATTTGTTGGAATTTGCGGACTTTTATTTCTTCTATTTATAAACACGTTGTTGGCACAAGATGCCTTCGTACTGACACATTTAAAACTACAAGCCAAGACGGTTAGTGATCAACGCGAAGCAATTACGCGTGAAATAGACCAACAATCTTCACCAGAGTCACTTTCAAAGAAGGCACTTGCATTTGGGATGAAACCATCTCAGACGCCAACATTTTTAAATGTAGATAAGCCCTCTGACCAAACTGAAAGCTTAAGAAATGGGTAATTTCTCTATTGCCCATAACCGTATTCGCATTCTCATCTTTGTGATTGCTGTTGTAATGTTCTTATTCAGCATGCGATTAGTGCAAGTTCAAGCAGTTCAGGCGAGTGATTATCAAGCCCGTGCTGTGAATGAGATGATGAACACTCGATCGTTACTTGCTCCGAGAGGTGCGATTACTGACATAAATGGCACTGCTTTTGCGCAAAGTGTTGCGGCCATAAGCATCGTCGTCGATCAAACTCAAGTTTTGAACCCGGCACGAACGGCGCAATTTGTTGCTCCGATTCTTGGCCTGTCAGTCTCTGAAGTAACCACAAGCATCACAGGCAAGCGCAAATGGAGCATGGTTCTACAAAATGCCCTGCCTGCCACTTGGCAAAAACTTAGTGCCAGTATTACCACTTTTAATGCCCAATATGAGGCTATGAGTCCGGATCGAATTTATGGATTTCTTCCTGAACGTGGCTACATTCGTGAATATCCATCGGGGGAGTTAGTCGCTTCATTAGTTGGTTTCGTAAATCGCGAGGGTAAAGGTGCAACTGGCCTTGAATCCAGCATGAACTCATCCATTGCCGGCGTTAACGGAAAATACTTATACGCTAACGGTTATGGAGCTGAAATCCCTGGATCGCAGTCTGAGATTATTCCTGCGCAACCGGGTACTTCGGTGAGATTGACAATCGATCGTGACATTCAATGGGTGGCCTCTCAAGCAATTTCAGAAGTAGTTAAATCATCTCGCGCAATAAGTGGAACCGTAATTGTCATGGATCCCAGAACTGGTGAGATTTTGGCGCATGCAACGGCACCAACTTTTGATCCCAACAACACTTCGAAAGTTTCTCTCGTTGCTATGCGCAATCCCTCAGTACAAGATGTATATGAGCCTGGCTCTACTGGAAAAGTTATGACAATAGCCGCGGCGTTAGAAGAAAAGAAGATCACTTCGGACACCGTTTTCACCGTACCGTATGCACTTAAACGATCAATAAAAGTTTTCCATGATCATGAAAAACATCCTACTCAGAGGCTAACATCTTCTGGTGTCCTAGCAGTGTCTAGCAATACGGGTGCGATTCAAATTGGAGAACTTCTATCCAATCAAACTCTCTATAACTATCTTGCGAAATTTGGCATAGGCACAAAAACAGGTTCAGGTCTATCTGGTGAATCAAAAGGCATTCTGCCAAAGGTGGCAAATTGGTCGGGAACAACCGCGCCAACGGTTGCATTTGGTCAAGGTTATTCACTCACCGCTATGCAAGCCACAAGTATTTTTTCGACGATTGCCAACGATGGGATTCGAGTCTCGCCAACTGTAATTGCTGGAACCAGTGATTCAAGCGGAAACTTCACTCCAGCCCTGACTCGCTCAAGCGAACGTGTTATTAGCGTTGAAACTGCACAAGCCATGCGAATAATGATGGAGTCTGTAGTTTCGACATCTGGCACTGCGCCTACTGCCGCGATTGCGGGTTACCGAGTTGCTGGCAAAACTGGAACTGCAATGCGTATTGATGACACTTGTGGTTGCTATCGAGGTTACACCGCATCGTTTATTGGTTTTGCACCTGCGGATAAACCCGCCTATGTCATAAGTGTGACGATTCAGGGTCCTCAGGGCTTGCATTGGGGTGGAGCACTTGGCGGCCCAGTTTTCAAAAAAGTTATGTCATTTGTTTTACAAAGTCGTCACATTGCCCCGACTGGTACAACAGTTATACCCGTTGCTTTAACGGAAGCGGAATTAAACGCAAAGAAGGTTGTAGATGCTAAAACCGATAAATGAAACCAAAAAACTACTCTCACATATTGCCGCTATTGCGGGGGCCACAAACAATCTCAGTATTGAGGGCATCAATGTATTTGGCATTTCACAGTCGAGCCGTGATGTCATACCGGGAGATCTGTTTATTGCTTTACCAGGCGCAAAGTGTCATGGCGCTAATTTTGCCCAGGAGGCAATCGATAATGGCGCTGTAGGGGTTTTAACTGACGCAGCTGGTGCACAGATGATTAGTGGAGTTCCAGTGCTCACGTGCGAAAACTCTCGCCGTGCAGCGGGAGTAGTAAGTGCTTGGTTTTATTCAGAGCCAATGCGGGATTTATATAGTGTCGGAGTGACAGGTACTAATGGAAAAACAACGGTAACTACGTTATTGCATCAAATAATGCAGTCGACTGGTCGTGAAAGTGGGCTCATTGGCACCGTTGAAACACGTATCGGTAGTGATGTTTTTACGAGCAAACGGACAACTCCTGAAAGCGCAGAACTTCAATCAATTTCTGCGGTCATGCGTGAGCGACATATGCGAAGTCTAATTATGGAAGTTTCAAGTCACTCCATAACATTAGAACGAATCCGAGGAAGTCACTTTGCGGTTGTGGGTTTCACTAATCTTTCTCAAGATCATCTCGATTTTCATAATTCAATGGAGGAGTATTTCCTCACTAAGGCAAAATTGTTCACTTTCGAATATGCGGATTTGGCTGTAATCAATGTTGATGATCCTTATGGTTTGCGACTGACTGAAATGACCGAGTTGCCGGTTGTGACGTTGTCTCGTACGAGCGCACTAGCGAATTGGCACTTTGCTTCAATTGTTAGGAATCATTGTGGGGCATCAATAGCAATTCGAGGTAGCGGTGGAATTCTAATTGAAAGTACGTCGGTTTTGCATGGTGGCTTCAACTACGACAACTTATTAATGGCCATCGCTATTGCAACTGAGAGCGGAATAGATCCCATCGATATCGCATCAATTGTGCCCCAGTTACGCGGAGCAACCGGTCGCCTTGAAGCGGTCAGGCTTGGTCAAAACTTCATGGCTTTAGTTGATTATGCGCACTCCCCAGATGCCGTTGTTCGAGTATTAGAGGTTGCACATGAAATTGCCGACGGCAATGTCATTGCCGTTTTGGGGTGTGGCGGAGATCGAGATGCTTCCAAGAGGTCACTTATGGGACAGGCTTTAAAGAATGGCGCTGATATTGCGATTTTCACGAGTGATAACCCCCGCAGTGAAAATCCAGAGGATATTCTTGTGCAAATGCTTTTAGATATTGATGTTCAGGCGCCCAGTCAGGTTATCTCTGACCGAGCCATTGCTATACAAACAGCAGTCAATTACGCAAAAGCTGGCGATATTGTTTTGGTTTTGGGTAAAGGACATGAAACGGGACAGGAAATTGCTGGAACCATTTTCGAATTTGATGATCGAATCGAACTTGCTCGAGCAATTGAGAACAAGAAATGATTACTTTAACTGCCGGAGAAATTGCACTTCTTATTGGGGGAGATATTCACTGCGATAAAGATTTATTAATTTCTAAAGCTCCTGTTTTTGACTCTCGTTTGGCTACGCCTGGTTCTTTCTTTTTAGCGCTAAGAGGAGAAAACCTTGATGGTCACGATTTTGTTACTCAAGCATATCGATTAGGTTCAGTGTTTTCTTTAACTACCCACGTTATTGATGGACCATGCATTGTAGTTAAAGATGTTATTGAAGCAATCTCCATCATCGCAGCATTCATCCGAAATCAACTAAAAAATTTGACGGTGATTGGGATTACGGGCTCTCAAGGAAAGACAAGTACAAAGGATTTATTAGCTCATATGTTAAGTGCCGTAGGTCCAACAGTGGCGCCATCAGAATCCTATAATAATGATTTGGGTGTTCCTATTACATTTCTTGAGTGTGACGAACGCACACGTTTTTGTATTTTAGAAATGGGTGCAAGGCACATGGGTGATATTACGCGATTATGTGAGATTGCACGACCAAATATTGGAGTTGTGCTGACCGTTGGAACTGCTCATATTGGTGAATTTGGCTCACGAGAAGCGATCGCTAAAACTAAAAGCGAGTTGATTGCATCCTTAGGGCAAACGGGAGTTGCAATTCTTGGCACTTATGATGAGTTCACTCCTCGAATGGCCACGTTACACAAAGGCGAAGTCCTCACTTTTGGTGAAAAGAGTAATGTTGATATTCGAGGTGCCGATGTTGAAATTCGCGAAGGCCGACCCCACTTTGATCTTGTTACAAAAGCAGGACGTGACGCCGTTGGTTTACGAGTAATTGGTGCCCACCAAGTTGCTAACGCCCTTGCCGCTGCGGCCGTAGGTACGGCGTTATCTTTGCCCATTGAACTCATCGCAAGTTCCTTATCTACTGCGGAAATCTCCAGTAAATGGCGAATGGAGCTTGTTGAGGTTGGTGGGTATTTACTGATAAATGATGCTTATAACGCTAACCCAGCGTCAATGGAGGCCGCTTTGCGCAGCCTTGTTCTCTTTGCTCAAGAGCGCGGTGGAGAGTCGTGGGCTTTTCTTGGAAAAATGCATGAACTTGGCGAAAGCGGCCCAACTGCAAGTGGTGATATTGGCATCATGGCCCAAGCGATTGGTATAGATCATTTGGTCGTTATTAATGCGCCTGAATATGGAGTTGGCGATGGCCCCATGCAGTTCCACCACATTGGCACCATCGCCGAGGCCACTCAGTTTATTGGCCACATATCACCAGGTGACGTCGTACTTGTAAAGGCATCTCGCGCTGAAGGTTTTGAAGTTTTAGCCAAGGAGATTGAAAATAGTTGGATTGAACGTGAAGCGCTTACCCAATGAGACAGATTCTAATTTCCGGCGCGATTGCACTTCTTATCTCACTTTTTGGTACCCACGTTCTTATTAGAATTCTTTCGGCTAAGGGATATGGCCAAATCATCCGTAATGACGGTCCAAGTAGTCATCACATTAAACGTGGAACACCAACGATGGGTGGAATCATCCTCATCGCTGCACCTTTTTCCGGATATTTAATTGCGCATTTAGTCACGCAGAATTTGCCGACTATTTCAGCGATATTGGTGTTAGGCCTTGTGATAGCACTTGGAGTTTTGGGTTTTATCGACGACTGGTTAAAAGTCTCGCGTCAAAACTCAATTGGCCTCTCGGGTTGGCAAAAACTCCTTGGCCAAGGCGCCGCCGCCGCTATCTTTGCAATCCTCGGAGTTCGATTTGCAGATTCAATCTCTCTGACACCCATCTCAATGCATCTTTCAGGAGTCAGAGAAACTGCGCTTTACCTTGGCCCGATTATTACAATTGCTTGGATAGTGCTGATGGTCATGTCTGCAAGTAATGGGGTAAATCTCACCGATGGACTAGATGGACTTGCAACCGGCGCGGCAGTAATGACTTTCCTTGCATTTATTCTCATCGGCGTTTGGGAGTTTGGCCAAGGTTGTGCAATAAATTCTGGAGCCGGTTGTTATCAAGTTCGAGATCCGTTGGACCTAGCAGTTTTAGCCGCCGCTTTTGCTGGATCGTGCACGGGTTTTCTATGGTGGAACGCATCTCCAGCAAAGATTTTTATGGGAGATACCGGCTCTCTGGCCCTTGGTGGTGCGTTGGCCGGACTTGCAGCTACCTTGCGTGTGGAGCTTTTGTTGATTCCGCTTGGGGGCTTATTTGTCATCATTACCCTCTCAGTCGTGATTCAACGAATTTATTTTAAAATTAGTGGTGGCAAACGTGTATTTAAAATGGCTCCGCTTCAACACCATTTCGAACTTTTGGGTTGGGGAGAAGTGACAATCGTAATTCGCTTTTGGATTATCGCAGGACTCTCCGTTGCTCTCGGATTAGGCTTGTTTTATGCGCAGTGGGTTGCTAAGTAACGTCAATGATTAAAAGTTATGTTGGCAAAAAAATTGCAATTCTAGGGGCTGGAGTTACAGGTAAGGCGGTGGCGCGGGCTTTGGTCCAACGCGGGGCTCACGTTGTTTTAATAGACGAGAAAACTAACGACGAACTTGGCTTTACAGTAGTTAGCCCAGACGCTGTAGACATTTCTAATTTTGATGGAGCCGTAGTTTCTCCCGGATGGCGCCAGGATCATCTCTTGATTGTTGGCGCAATGAATGCCGGTGTTGAAATTTTGAATGAAATTGATATTGCGTGGTCTATTTCACGTGAGATTTCACCAGCCCAAAAGTGGTTGGCGCTGACGGGCACAAATGGTAAAACTTCAACAGTTGAATTAACGGCAGCTATGCTGCAAAGCGCAGGCCTGAAAGCGGTAGCGTGCGGAAACTATGGAGATACCGTTATCGATGCAGTTACATCTCATGAAAAATTCGATATTTTAGTTCTTGAACTCTCATCATTTCAACTTCACTGGTTGAAGCAGGCGTACTTTGAATCTGTAGCGATTCTCAATATTGCGCAAGACCATTTAGATTGGCATGGAAATTTTGATTCTTATGCTCGCGCCAAAATCTCGATTCTAGATCGCGCCAAGATTGCAATTCTCAATGCTGACGACGGTGAAATCGTAAAACGTGCACAATCTTGGACGGGAAAGAAGGTATTTTTCTCTCTCAATACGCCTGAAGCTGGAGAAATAGGAGTTGTAGAGAATTTATTGGTGGATCGAGCCTTTGTTCCGGATTTTCAGGAGGCATCAATGATTGCCACACTTGGAGACATTGTTCCAACACTGCCTCACAGTGTTTCCAATGCCTTGGCCGCGGCAGGACTTGCAAGAAGTATCGGCGTTTCTTACAGTGATATTCAAAGTGCCATTGCTAATTTTCACCCAGGCCGACACCGAATCGAAAAAGTTTTTGAAAGCAATGAGATTTCTTGGGTCAATGATTCCAAGGCGACCAATCCGCATGCTGCAACTGCATCGATAATGTCACATTTAAGTGTCGTCTGGATTGCAGGTGGTTTGGCAAAAGGTGCAGATATGAATACATTGATTGAAAGAAGTAGAAATCGCATCAAAGCCGCTATTTTGATTGGTGTCGACCGCGATTTAATAGAGGCGGCGTTCGTGGCACATTCACCTTTAACGCCGCGAGTATTGGTCAATGCACCATCTGACTATATTAAAGGTGGTGAATCTAATTCATTGATGGAAAGCGTCGTAAAAGCGGCAATGGATTTAGCCGTTTCGGGGGATACGGTTTTAATGGCACCAGCGTGTGCATCTATGGACCAGTTCATTTCGTATTCAGATCGTGGAGAGCGTTTTGCGAAGGCAGTAATGAAGTTAGTTGCGCATGAAAAGTGATACTCGTGAAAGTTTTCTCACAAAACCCGTAAATCTTTATTACATGCTTCTCGTGAGCACGTTTGGATTGAGTCTTCTTGGGCTCATAATGGTATTTTCCGCTTCATCAATTCACTCTCTCGAAACCAAGGGTTCTACATATGCAATAGTTTTACGCCAAATTTTATTTTTGACTCTATCTATACCGATGGCATGGGTCCTATCCAGATTTTCACTTGGACGGTGGAAAAGGATTGCGCGCTTTGGAGTTATATTTTCAATCTCCTTGTTAATAGTTGTGCAAATTGCCGGAAAGAGTGTCAATGGAAACCACAACTGGATTAGTCTGGGTTTCGTAGATATCCAACCGAGCGAAGTAGTAAAATTTGTTATGATTCTCTGGGCAGGATTTGTTTTGGCCAAGCGGGAGAAAAAGAATTCTGTCCAAACAAATGTTATAACTTTGATTGCACCTGCCTTTACCCTTTGCATATTTTTAGTCTTGGTAGGTAACGATCTCGGTAGTGCCTCCGTTTTTGGATTCATTTTGGCGGGTCTTCTTTGGGTCTCAGGTGTTCGTTTAGGTATTTTTGCGGGCATTATAAGTTTGGGCTTTGCAGGTATTGCTGGGCTCATTCTTTCGGCCCCATATCGAATGCACCGATTTGCCGTTCTGTTAAATCCATTTGCTGAAGGACAGTATAAGAACGCAGGTTGGCAGCCCGCACACAGTATTCTGGGACTTGCAAGCGGCGGTTTATTTGGAGTTGGTTTAGGTGCCAGCCGTCAAAAATGGGGAAATCTCGCCGAAGCACATACAGATTTCATATTTTCAGTAATTGGTGAAGAGTTAGGCTTATTTGGAACTCTATTTACTCTAGCTCTTCTGGCAACACTATTATTTTCAATTTTCAGAATCTCACTGCGCGCTCACGATCCGATGGTGCGTTATGCAACGTCTGGCATTGGTTGTTGGATTGCAATTCAAACTATTCTCAATATTGGGTCGGCAATTGGCGTGTTACCGGTCGTGGGGGTAACTTTGCCGCTGGTTTCATACGGTGGTTCATCGCTGATAGCAATTTATATGGGTATCGGTTTTGTTCTGGGTGCGGCTCGTCGTGATCCTGCAATTTATCAAGAGTTAAAGAAAAGTGGTAACTCGTGGCTACGATAGTTTTTTCAGGTGGGGGAACTGCTGGGCATGTCGAACCAGCTTTAGCTGTTGCCAGAGAATGGCGAAAGTTACATCCAAATGATCGGATAGTTTTCATCGGAACAAAGACCGGACTCGAAAACACATTAGTACCTGCATCAGGTTTTACGTTAGCGCACATACCAAAAGTCACAATCTCTCGTAAACCTTCTCGCTCTTGGTTAAACATTCCATTCAACCTTATTGCCGCAGTACGAGCTTCGCGAATTATTCTTAGAGATGCCGATCTACTTTTTGGCTTTGGTGGGTATGTGAGTGGCCCCGCGTACATAGCGGCGCGTTTATCTGCGATTCCAATCATCATACATGAAGCAAATGTGAAGCCTGGATGGGCAAATCGTCTTGGTGCCTTATTGACGCCACATGTAGCAATCGTTAGCGCCTCTCGATTCTTTGCAAAGGCACATGTCACAGGACTTCCTCTTCGCTCCGATGTTGAAGCCGCTTTTGCTGCATCTTCGAAAGACTGGGCCAATTCGCGAAACAAGGCCAAAATCCGCTTAAATTTTGATCAAAATAAGCCTCTAATTTTTATCATGGGCGGTTCTCTGGGTTCAGTTGCAATAAATAAAGCGATTGAGGGGGCCATTCTAACTTTACTTGATAAAGGTTTTTCCATTCTTCACTCAGTTGGTCGAGCTAACCCACTGCCTGCAGCAGTTGGAGCGTATCGCCCTGTTGGATACGTTGAAGCGATGGCCGATGCGTATCTAGCCAGTGATTTGGTAATTGGACGTAGCGGCGCGGTTACGTGCAGCGAATTTCGGACTTTAGGTCGCTACGCTCTATTTATTCCACTTCCAATTGGAAACGGTGAACAGTTTCACAATGCAAAGTCATTAGTCAGTGAAGGGCGAGCTGAAATTATCGTTCAATCAGAGTTCACGGCGCAGTATCTTCGATCTGAGATTGATCAACTTTTAATACGTTCTGGTCGCTCCCCATTAGAAGGTTCAGATCTTGATTTAAATTCGACCTCTAAAATTGTGGCACTGGGTGAGTCTGCGATTTCAAAACAATGAAACCAACGCTTAAATCCCTCATAGGCAAACGCATTCACTTTATCGGCATTGGTGGAGCGGGCATGAGCGGTTTAGCGCGAATTGCGCTCTCGCACTCCATTGGAGTAACAGGCTCGGATTCGAAGGATTCATCCGTTGTTAAAGCCTTGCAAGCTTTAGGGGCAAGAATTCAAACAACCCACGCGGCCCGGAATATTGAAGGCGCAGATTTAGTTGTCTACTCAACTGCAATTTCAAATAGCAACCCAGAGCTTTTATGTGCACGCGAAATTGGAATCAATGTCTTAACTCGAGCTGAAATGCTTTCAATTTTAATGTCTGAATCAAAGAGCATTGCAGTTGCTGGTACCCATGGAAAAACGACAACATCTTCAATGTTGGCAGTGGCTCTTCAATCTTGTGGAGCTGATCCATCCTTTGCTATTGGTGGAACCATTACAGCCTCTGGATCAAATGCCCATCACGGCACCGGCGAGATATTTGTTGCCGAAGCCGATGAATCAGATGGATCTTTTATTCAGTACTGTCCCTTTGCTGCAATTGTAACTAACATAGAACTCGATCATGTTGATTATTTTGCAACCCTGGCGAGTGTTGAAGCGGCCTTTAGAAATTTTGCCGCGACTATTAATACT
>JAYTTL010000180.1:0-1680 GCA_043745325.1 Actinomycetes bacterium | reverse complement strand
CAACATCAGGATGACCCACAGAGTTGGAATCTCTATGCTTATGGCAGAAACAACCCTCTGAACAACTTGGATGACGATGGTCGCGCTGTTGGCAAGGCGGTTAAGCTGGCTTATAAAGCGGCCAAGTCTGTTTATAGGGGTGGAAGTGCTGCGGAAGGATTGCTCGAAGATGGCAGTAAGATTGCAAAAGCCTTCAGTGCTGGGGCTACGCAGTCTGAAATGGTGGATGCCGCAAGGGCTGTTGCTGGGTATGTTCCAGTTCTTGGTGACGCTCTAGATGTGTTGGATGCTGCTGCAACAGGCCTGACTCTATTAGAGCAGGGCCGGGACGCTCTCGGTCGGTTTTTGCCAAAGAATGGCGGAGAAGTTAAACCCGGTTCAATAGCGGAAGAGCAAGTTGCTAATGCAATCAATGCCAAGTCTAACCAGACAGTCGTAGGTTCAAATGTTGAAGTAAAGGGACCAACAGGAGCCAAAACAAAAGTGGACCATGTGGTTAAAGTTAAAACTGGTAACGGAACTTTGGCATATGGAGTTGAAGTAAAATCTTCACCAACGGCTCAAGAGCGGCCCAATCAAAGAGAGGCGCGGAAAACTGTTTCTAGATCATCACCTGGAAGCGTTTCTAATCCACAAAGGGCGGGAGGTGTTCAGCAAATCACAAGAATTATTAAGGTGATTCTAGGTACATAGACATGGAAACATCTACAAATGAAACTCGAACATCTTGGCTCTTGAATATCCTTGATCTATTGGAACCACTGTTTGTTCCATATGGATTCAGAAAGAGTAAGTCTAGGCGTGATTTCAGTCGGAATATACAGCATGGAAGTCAACGATACACAATATACAGCCGCAATGTGATTAAAAGCGGTGTAGCCGTTCTTAGATTAGATCCATCAATCTCAATTGAATTTGACTGCATCGATAGAATTGCTCGAACACTCCTTGATAAACCGAAAGGATATAGTCCAGCACCGTCTCTTGCGGGAAATGTAGGACTATTCAAGAGAAATTGGAAGGGGATGGAAATGTTTGATATTGATTTAGAGGAGGACATTGTTCCGGTGAGCCTTGGACTAGCGAATGGGGTTAAAACAATAGTGCTTCCCTTGTTTATGCACTATGAAAAAATCCAGCATATGCTTGAAGAAAATTCCCTCCCAGACGTTGCCAACGTAGAACGAGCTCTCGATGCTAATCAGTATTCCCGACTCGGTTTGTTATATTGCACTCGCGGAATTGATGCAGCTGTAGATTTCATTAAGGCACGCCCATCTCGTTTCTCTGCGATAGGTGCAGAGCTAACTATTCAAAAGCTCCAGCAATACCATGCAACTGTCAAGACTTCCTAAGTTCATTGAGTAACATACCAAGATACCGTTTAAGCCTCATTCAGCCAATGGTAGGTTTCGTGATGTTGCTACACAGAATGGTGTGGGCTATACTGACCACCTGATGGCCAGTCCGCGAAAGCTCGAAGAGGAATGGATCACCAGCCATTGGCGTGATGCTTCCTACAACGCCTTGGATAAGTTGACAGGAGTCACGCAAACCACCACTGCTGCCCGCGCATTCGGATACCTATGATTAAGTCAACTCCCTATTTCGCAAATCATTGAAAAAGCAGGAAAGAAAGTTCAGGGCCTAAAACGGTCAGGACTTGACAGCGCCATTTCC
>JAYTTL010000179.1:0-1688 GCA_043745325.1 Actinomycetes bacterium | reverse complement strand
AGATCCAAGTTCGGTTGCGATGCGTCGCGTAGTACAGGCGCAGAGCGATGAGGGTTGACATTGGGAGAGGAACGAGCCGATCTCTGGCTCCCTTGCCGCGATGGATATGAACAAGCATCCGTTTGGAGTCGATATCTGAAATTTGCAGATTGAGGGCTTCTTGTAGCCTGAGTCCGAGCGAATAGACGGTGGTGAAGAAGAACTTTAAGGAGCAATATGCAACGTTGATGGTGCTGTTGCTCCATTGGCGTTGGTTTTTGATGTGGAGGAGGTAATTTCGCAGATCATTTTCGGTAGCGGAATCTGGTTCACGCTTAAGGAATTCGGTAAACTTTCGGAGCATACGAATGTAGGATTCTTGAGTTCGCTCGCCTTTTCCGCTAAGCTGCAAGTCCTCCTTCATTCGCAGTGCGATGGGGGAGAGGCGATTTGGATCATTGTCTTTGGCCATGGTAGGCTCCTGTTAAAAGCAGCCAGCGAACAGTGACGTCAGAAATAGACGTCGAGAAACAGTCGCTGACCGAGGAGCCACTGTGGTTCAAAGAAATTGATTCTGCAAAGAGCTTTGCAGAAAGGCATTGGCGAGAGCCAATTACTGAGCTGCCGCGTTAGCGGCTTACTTGAACAATCCATTGCAGCTAAGTCGCGGATCAATCGCCTTGACTTTTAGGAACATTTTTTGCCGCCACTAGCTGAATGGTGGCGTTACGCAATCAGAATTGCCGCATCTGCTTTTTCGAAGTTGAATCACTATGACAGATTACGAAGATTCCAAACTTGACAACTTTGTTCCCAGATTCAGTCTGTTGGCAAACGTGAAAGTAACAACGGTTGTGTTGATCGGCGTATGGATGATTTTTCTACCAGTAACGCTCTTTGCGTTTGCAACCATGCTGACATATTGGGTCCCAACCGCCAACTTGTTTGCATCCCTTTTGGCCTCAATTCTTCCGATGTTTGCCCTTGTGCTTAGCGCGGCGATTCTCATGCGCACAACAAGACAGTTTCGATTGCGGACATCCAATCGTGTGAAGGTTGCCAATAACTCCCCGGCCCCAAGTGGCTCCGGCAACCATTCTGAAACATCATCTGGTCAAATCGCATCCGTGGATCGAATCGAACCGCTATAATTGCGTAACAATCCATTGCAGCTAAGTGGCGGAGCGTCCGCGTGGACTTTTAGACACTTTACTTGCCGCCACTAGCTGAATGGGGTCGTTCGCCCAACTGGAAAGTACTTATCAACAAATGGCCGCCAAACTCAAATGTTCCAATTGCGGTGAAGAGATTTCGACATTCAACATGTCCTGGGGCTGGAAACATTTGCTCATCATGGTGCCGATCATGTTGATCGGTTTTCTGCCGATGGCCCGTTTGTTTTTCTTCAAAGGCAACATCACTAACGAGTTGATTGTCAGCGACGTGGAAAAGCGCTTTACCGGTGGCAACTTAGAGATCGTTGGGCTCATTACGAATAATGGCAGTCACGATTGGTCTTTGGTTGCGATCGAGGCTGAATTTTATGATGGATCGGGTGTGTTTCTTGACGAGGGGCAAGAATATCTTCGAGGTAACGTTTCTCGAGGAGCGAAAGAACATTTTAAGATCACAATCCGCAATCCAAAGGATTCGATGACATCTGAAGAAAGCAAAATGGTCGTTAAAATTTCTGGTGGTCATTCTTCTCC
>JAYTTL010000178.1:0-6173 GCA_043745325.1 Actinomycetes bacterium | reverse complement strand
TGAAGCCCTTTTCATCCATCCGCTTGAACATCTTGATATGAATCACAAGGTTTTCAATAGTTTTGGGGTGTAACAGCTCTTGTAGAAAAAACCTACATGCCGTTCGCAGCTCTTTGTTGGTGATATGGTCCTTGTTGATGTTTCTTATTGAGATTTGCAAAATATGTCCTCTGTCGTTGCCCTAAAATCTTCTAAATTCTTTTCATAGAAAAAAACGTTGAAATCATCATCCGAGAACATAATAATGATTTTTTCGGGGAGCATACCGTAGCGTTCTTCGAGCAGGAGACCATAGGCTGTGGCCTGGACAAAGTATGAGGTTATATGTTCTTCTTTTTTGTGGCGTATAGATGTCTTCAGATCGAGAATAGCTAGCTTGTTGTCCCATGTGACAACCCCATCTGCCTTTCCCGCAGTTTTCAGCCGCCGCGACCATAACGGGACTTCCGCCCCGTAGACTTTGCCGACGTGGTGTCTAATGCGGCGCGCAACAGGATCAAATCGCATTCGAGCGACGCTATGAGAGTCTTTATAATATTCTTCATTTAATAAAAACTTTTCTAATATATTATGTAATTCGGTGCCCCGCCGCGCCGCCTTGTCTTTGATAATATCAGCTTGAGTATAACCGATACGCTCTTTCCATGCCGTCGCGTCGAAAGGAAACCGGCGTCCTAGTATCGTAGTCACCGAGGCAAAGTCGCCATCGGGAGTATGATAAATTCTGCCGCTTTCCGTCGTCGTAGTCTCTAGAGTATATTTAGCTAAAAGGTTCAAGTCAAAGGGGTCAAACGATTGTCGTTTTGATAGTGCCATTTTCTTCAAGCCTGTTTCTGGTGATTAAATAGTGTTTGACGAGTTGACTTCTCACAATGTCATCTTCTACGAACTCTACGAAATCAAAGCAATTCATTTGTTTGATGATTTTCATAAAATCTGAGAGGCCAGAATATTCCTTACGTTGATTAAGATCGGACTGTTTGAGATCACCACAAAAGACGATTTTGCAGTTTGAGCCGACGCGGGTGATGATTGAATGTAGTTCATGGGCCGTTTGGTTCTGACACTCATCGACAATAATGATAGCGTCGTTGAGTGTAATGCCGCGCACAAAGGACGTTGAAATAAATTCAATGATGCCTTTTTGCTTCAGGATCGAATAGGCATCCCCGCGCCCAAACAGTTCGCCACAAATAGGAATATAGGGGGCTTCATATTCTCGCATCTTGTCCATGGCCTTGCCAGGAAGATGACCCATTTCGCGCGTCTGGACTAGCGAGCGGACAATGACGATGCGTTTGAAAGGAGTGAGACGGGAGAATACTTCGTTCAAGGCGAGATAGATGGCAATGAAGGTTTTGCCTGTGCCAGCCATTCCGTGCAGGAATTGGTGTCGCTGGGAGAAATTTTTGAACACCAATTCCTGATTTTTTGTGAGAGGAGTGAACGGTTTTATATCTAGATTAAATTTGTTATCAAGAGCATAATTATCGTCGTTTTTTTCAAATCTTTTTTGTTTGCGGCTTGCTCTTTTGACCATATTCCTGCCTCGGTTAGTGTGAAAACGAAACCCTGTTACCGCTTTTTCTCCTTCTCGTTTTTAATCTTCGGTGGCGAAATATTCCAGATTGCAAGTCTTGATGGCTTGGCGCAACTTGCGTTCTTTGCGTTTGTCCTGGTCTTTATTTTTTCGTTGGACAGTTTCTTCTTCAAATTCCTCGCCGTCCGTCCAGCGATACTTCTTTTGTTTACTCATCGTTTGTTAACTCTTGGTCTCCGTTTCGGTTGGGGGTTTCTTGGCCTTGGTTTTGACCTTTTTCTTCACTTTCTTCTTCGGCGCAGATTTTGTTTTAACCGAAGGCACATCATCTTGATTTGTGAGGTAATTTGTTTGGGAATACGTGACAAATCGATCAGCTCTTTGAACCTTTGCGGGAAACGTGGCGGCTGGTAACAACCCAGGAAAAGCCTCCCACATCAGATCGTAGGACAGATCGTAGGGTAGCTTTTTTTCGACGGCCAAAGCGAGTGTCGAAATATCTTCGGGGGCGAGCATTTCTAAGAGCTGCTTGAGTAACGTTTGGCGCTTCGCGGGGGTCAAACTGACGGGAGAGCCCGTTACTTGAGTATCATGGACAAAGAGATACAAGCGCCGCGTTTCTGCAAGAAACATCGTTTCTTGGCCGCTGACGACACTCATATCGAAAGGCGGAAAATTGGAGGGGATTAGCCACGTCACGTTTGGATCGAGCGCGTATCTCACAAGGGTCATTAGAGACGACGTTCCGTGTTGACGCAGAAAATTAATTTGTTCTTCTTTGGTCGAAAGCTTTGATGCCTTGAGAAGTATTTCACTGATGCCTAATGACATTTAAAATTCCTGTATGCTGTTAATGAACTTGGTCAATTTTTTATCATAAAAATAATCAAACAGTTTACGTTTATGACGTTCGGGTTTGTTTAGGTAAGAAGCCTTGATTTGTGAGGTAATTCTTTCGGGAATACATGACAAATCGATCAGCTCTTTGTTGCGGAAATAGTTGCGTTGCTCGGTTGATGGATAGAGGGTTGGATCGGTTTCAAGAAGATAGGAGCGCATTTTATGGCCTATTTTGTTCTGGCGCTTACCCATCACAAAAGTATCGTCGGCGGAACAGACGTTCGGTACCCCGTCGCCGGAGTCGCCCGCGATGATATGTTCTTTGAGAAAAGTAGGGATGTTGTCCTTCTCGACTTTCTTTTTGTGAACGGGATTGAATTGCCCGATCATGCCTGAATGGAGCTGTACAAAATCCTCGTCACTCGAAAGGATCATGGTCTTGTCGGCTATCAAGGTGCTCATGACAGCGATAACATCGTCGCCTTCTGCCCCATCGATTTCGAGGATCGTGTAAGGAAAATACTCGGCAAGTTCGGCCTTGATGATTGCGAACGAAGCAAAAATATCTTTCCAGTTTATGAGACTTTCGGCCCGCGCCTTGCGTCGAGATGCCTTGTAGAAAGGGAAAATATCCCGCCGCCAACTGTTCGGGGAATCGCAGGCCAGAATGACCTCCCCGTAATGAAATTTCATGTTATAAGCGCGCAGACTGTTGAGGATCATGTAGCGCAGGGCGTTTTCGTCGAGATGACCCAAAGTCTTGAGATTCATAAACATGTTGGCGTACATAATTTGATTGAGATCAATTAGCAGCATTTGGCTCTTTTTGGATGTTAAAAGGTCGCACACTCAGTTCGCCCGTATCGGACAATTTGAACAAAGCATCGGCTAGGGCATGGATTGGATAGGGATGATCGTAGTAGCCGTAGAGAATGGATTTGACGGCTTCTGCCAACATCCCGATATCTCGCATCTGCGTCTTGGACAAAACAGTTATATCCAGACCGTAGATGCCTTTGAGGGTTTTTAAAACATCTGTGACAATATCTAGAGAGATGTTATCGAGCAGGCGAACGGCGGCAATTTTTTCTTGAACGAGAGATTCCCCGACCGTGATGGTCGCGCCTTTGTGGGGAAATCTAATTACGTTCGTCATTTGCCCACTTTCAAGATCAGCATGTCCTTATTAATCCGCCCGTTGGCTTCGAGGTTTTTTGTCTTGAGAGACAAAAATGATTTGAGCATAGAAATTCTACCCATATTTAGCAAATCAACAACTACACGCTCGGGTTTGCGAATGATCTTAGAGATCGACTTGGCTGGATCAAAGCCAAAAATGGTGGTTCCTTTGATGGACAGGGTTTGGCCGTCTACAACCGCGAGATACGTCATCTTTTTATATTTGGTATTGAACAGCCAGACGGAACTAGCCCCAACAATTCCTGATGGTTCCACGCTCGTGAGTTTCAGAGTCGGGTCAGAGATTTTAAACTGGACTTTGGCAG
The DNA here is from genome assembly GCA_043745325.1 of Actinomycetes bacterium. Lineage (GTDB taxonomy): Bacteria > Actinomycetota > Actinomycetes > Nanopelagicales > Nanopelagicaceae > Planktophila. The sequence continues at coordinate 2,288 of JAYTTL010000178.1, read as the reverse complement.
TAATCTGGCTCGCGCTCTTAAACTTTTTCTTCCGTGGTTTGTTGGTGATCTTGCGCTCTTTGCGGGAGTTCGAGAGATATTTTTCAGAATCGGATATGATAGTTTGGAGCACATCGATATAATTGGTTTGGGCCGATTTTTTCATGTCTTGGGATGTACGGACTTCTTCCATAAGGGTCTCGTAATAGGCGAGAGCCGTCCGTAGCTCGGCAGGCTTGGCTTCGTTGCTCGTCAGATACTGATAATAATCAAGGGTCGTTTTTTTATAATTACGACAATAAAACTGATCGAGCATGACATCGGTATCGACAATGATCTGGTTAGCGACTTCGGACGAAACAACGACGGGCGCGACAATTTGGATTTCAGATAGAGCCTTTATCTTATTTTGTAGATAGGTTTTTTCTTCGGGCGTAAATTCACACCCCGCCAACATCATTTTGGCAATAGAACACACAGTGATGGGTATTAGATTGTCGTCGAGGCTTTTAATATGGGCCGCGTGCTTAGGAAAGTTTTGTTGAACGTACTTGTCAAAATGTGGCCGTAGTTCTTTGACGCTTCGCAGCGCGCTGTACCAATTTAGCGACTGAATGAGGTTTTCCCGCGTTGGAACAAAATTTGAACCGGATTTTGAAGGTTCCGGTCCATAAAAACTGTCGTCGTCTATATTAAATCTGCGTTCGGCTTTGCTTCTCATTTATTTCCTGCTTAAAAACTGTAAAGGTGGCCCCCATCCCGCCCCTTTTACCGATTTTACCATTTCACCCCGAGGGGCCAAACTAAAATCTTGCCGATAAACTTATTCTTGGAGAAATTTAACGTTCTTGCCCGAAAAGGCTTTGATTAAAAGTTCTTCGATCTTATTAACATTTTCTTTTTCAATGTATAGTTGGCCGTTGGTCATATAGATCAACAAATGCCCCTGTTTATTCTTTTCAAACGAGGAAACATGGTTTGAATTGAGGTTACAGTCTTGGATGGGGATAATCATGCGCGATATTGAAACACCCTTTGTGATTTTTGCATCTCGGTTGGTTCATCAACAAATGATTGGAGAAACGCCTCCCATTGATGTTTTTTGGTTTCCCAGTTGTTATAGAGATTGACATAACCGACCTGGGACTTCAGACGATTGATCATATTTTTCTTTTCGTTATTTTCGATGGCGACTTCGATGGCCGTATCCAGGACATTGTTGAAAATTCCGGCGTGCTTGTTGATATCCTCGTGCCAGTTATACATAAACGTCCAATTGGCCGATGTTTCGGGTAGAGCCGCATAATCGGGATGGACACAGATCAGACCCGCTCCCATGGCCTCTATAAGACTGATACAGGAGGTTTCTGGCCAGATGCTAGGGTAAGCAAAGATATGCGACTTTTCGAGCGTAGCACGCACCACGGCGTTTGGCTGATAGCCATGATACGTCATACCCTCGGTCTTTCGAATATCGTCATAAAGGGGCATGAATTGTTCGTCGCGCCCCTTCCAGTTTGTCCCGTACAGCTCAAAAGACGAAAAAACGTCTAGATGAATCTTGTCGCCGTATTTTTCTTGTAATCGTTTAAAAACGGGAACAAGAACGTTTAGGCCACGATGGGGGGTAGTATGATAGATGACATTAATTCGATCAGTCGGTTTTTCGAGACCAATATCAAACGGCTCGATACTGTTGGGAATGACAGCCGTCTTGGACCAGGGAATCTCCTTATACTCGTTAAGATAGGCCTGACGTTGCCAGTGCGACACAAACACCAAACGATGAAACCGCGCCCAGCCGCCGTTTGAAACGAGAGCTGCCTTGGCTTCAGGATCGTTCGGTAAATCGTGCAAACACAGGACACGTCGTTTGTCCTCTTTAAGGTCTCTGACTCTTGACGGAATAATCTGAAATTTATTCAGCAGGTCTTCGGGAACATCCCGAAACAAACGAGACATAATTTGTTCCGTGCCACCGTTGCTGTCTTTATTGAGTTCGTTGCGTTCAAAATCCATTAAACATATTCTTCCGTAATCAACTCTTTATCTGCAAACGTGACACGTTCGACGGTGTCGATATTAAACGAGCGCCAGTTCTTGGCGTCCAAATCCCAAACGGACAACGTGTCAGGATTGGAGTTCCGTGTTCGAACTTCTTCGGGGTTTTTAGGCGGTAGAATCTGAGTATTCAGAGTACAGCGCAGATCGCGATATTCCCCGTTCTTTTTAGTAAAAAATACATGGACTTCTTTTTCTTCGCGCAGGATAGCTCGAAGCGTGTCGCGGACATCTACAACTTTTTCAAC
>JAYTTL010000177.1:0-1708 GCA_043745325.1 Actinomycetes bacterium | reverse complement strand
CTTCGTCGCCCATTTGAGTTGTTATGCCTCTTGCCTCTGGCTATTCCTGCAATTGTTATAGTTGTTGGGATTGCGCCACTTTATCGCTGGATTTCAATTAATATTAATGAGTCTCCAATAACTCTAGCTGGCGTTTATTCCATGTTGATTTTGCCATACACGTATCGTTCGTTATCAGCGGCACTAGATGCTGTAGATATTCATACCTTAGCTGAGGCGGCAACAACTTTAGGAGCCACAATCTCTCGAGTTATATTCGGAATTATTATGCCAACGATTAAGACTGGCATCGTTAACGGTTCATTTATTGCCATCGCCCTGGTACTTGGCGAATACACGATTTCGAATATTCTTAACTTCAAGACCTTCCAAGTTGTCATTGCTCAAATCGGTCGCACTAATGGAAATGTTGCAGTTGCAGTGTCTCTTGCCTCTCTGCTCTTTGTAATTTTCTTGCTTTTAATAATCCCTACAAAAAAGCGTCAAGGTACCGTCCTTGACGTTGACGTCGCCTAAGAGATAAGGACCCATACGTTGAGCTCATCAGCATATGTACAGTTAGTTGACCTAGCTAAGCACTTCGGCAAAGTTAAAGCTCTCGATGGCTTAACCCTTGATATCGCCAAAGGTGAACTTGTAGCACTTCTTGGCCCCTCTGGTTGTGGCAAAACAACTGCGCTTCGCGCATTGGCCGGACTTCAGGTTTTAGATCGTGGCCAGATGATTGTCGATGGTAAGGATGTAACATATCAAAACGCCAATAAGCGAGGAATGGGAATGGTCTTTCAAGCTTATTCCTTATTTCCGCATATGACGGCGCGAGAAAATGTTGAGTATGGTTTGAAACTTCGAGCACACAAAACTTCAGGAGATAAACGTAAGGCACGCTCTTCAGAATTACTCGAACTTGTTGGATTATCTACCCACGCACATCACTATCCATACCAATTATCTGGTGGACAGCAGCAGCGTGTGGCCCTTGCGCGCGCCCTTGCGATTTCCCCCAAAGTCTTGCTTCTTGACGAACCACTCTCAGCCCTTGATGCCAAAGTGCGTACGCAGCTTCGTGAAGAGATTCGTCGCATTCAGATGGAACTTGGCACTACAACACTCTTTGTGACTCACGATCAAGAAGAGGCCTTGAGTATTGCCGATCGCGTAGGGGTCATGCGCAACGGACAGTTAGAGCAAATTGCAGCCCCTGCCGAACTCTATGACCGCCCCAATACTGCTTTCGTCGCCGAGTTTGTAGGCCTTACTAATCCAATTGCCGGAAATGTTTCGAGCGGCACCATTGAAATTCTTGGTAGCGTAGTTAAGACTCTGCCCGGGTCAATTACATCAGGTGCGGGTATCGCTTTGGTGAGGCCTGAAAGCATTGATGTTGTTGCAAGTAAGTCAGGCAATGCCACCGTATTTTCAGCAAGTTTTCTTGGAGCAACCTGCCGCTTAAGTATTTCACTGGCCAATGGCACACGAGTGACAGCGCAACTTCCAAGTCCTGATGCAATGGCACTTGGCGCTGGTGCAACGGTAAATGTAGCGCTACTGGATTTGCCGGTATTCGTGAAAGCCGCGGGATGATTTTTGGCAGAATTTCAAAGCTTGAGACGTTTAGTGATGAATTTGTCTGCTTTGTTAAGGTAACAACCTCAGATGGCTACTTTGGTTGGGGTCAAACTTCAACGTACAACGCCGATATAACTGC
>JAYTTL010000176.1:0-6218 GCA_043745325.1 Actinomycetes bacterium | reverse complement strand
GCCGTTGGTTTGTACTTCGCAAAGATCGATCGGGCACCAACTATTCGTACTGCAATGATTACTGGATTTCTCATTGGGGTAATTACTGTCGTAGATCGTTTTATGCACACCTGGAATCCTTATATGTCAACCGATGCCATTAATTTTCGTCCAGTCCCGACGACTGGGCAAGTAAATCCACTTTTAGAGCCTGGGAACTTTTGGTTTTCAACCCTTGATATTTTAGTTCATATGTTCTTGCCAACGATTGCGTTAACGTTGATTTCATTTGCAGGCTACATTAGATATTCGCGTGGAACTTTATTAGATGTATTAAATCAAGACTATATCCGTACTGCGCGCGCGAAAGGCCTAACCGAGCGCACAGTTATTATGCGGCATGCTTTTCGTAACACGATGATTCCACTCACAACTATCATGGTTGTCGATTTCGCAGGAATTATCGGCGGTGCAATTATTACCGAGCGCGTCTTTGGTTGGGTTGGCATGGGAACTTTATTTAATAGATCCATCACTACTTTTGATCTTAATCTTTTGATGGCCGTCTTTTTTATTACAGGATCTCTTACGGTTTTCGCAAACTTGGTCGCCGATTTACTGTATTCAGCTCTTGACCCCCGAATTCGAACTGGAAAGGGGTAACGCGCATGTTTAAACGAAAAAATGTGGTCGAAATCGCCGGTCAAGATGGTGGAGAAAATGCCATCTTTAATAAAGAGACTGAAGGTTTAAGCCAAGGTCAGATTGTTTTAAAGCGTTTCATTCGTCACAGAGGTGCAATGGCCTCGGTTTTTGTCATTTTCGGTTTGATGATCTTTGTTTTTAGCGCGCTCGATCAGAAAATCGGTCCTTTTAAAGTTCCTGGTTGGTGGCATTACAACACTGAGGATTTGCCTGAATTGCGCTCGGTAGGATGCAAAGAAGGATTAGTTGGCTGCCCGACGATTTCGCTACGGCCAACTTTCCTTGGCGGGCAGAGTTTTGGACTAGGCGAGCATCCATTTGGACAAGACGATATCGGCCGCGATTACTTTGCACTCGTCATGCGCGGTGCCCAACGTTCAATGATGGTTATGTTTGTTATTGGTGCCATTGGTGGAACCCTCGGAACAATTGTTGGCTCTATCGCCGGCTTTTATCGCGGCTGGGTGGATGCAGTTTTGATGCGCTTTACCGACTTCATTATTACTATTCCCGCAATTATTATCGGTTCAGTAGTTGGCTATCACTATGGAAACCTTGGCGTGGGCTTCTTAGCTTTTTATCTCGGTTTATTTGCTTGGACGGGGCTATCGCGTCTTGTCCGCGGAGAGTTTTTAACCCTTCGCGAACGCGAATTTGTTGATGCGGCCCGAGTAGCCGGAGCAAGTAATAAACGTATTATTTTTAAGCATATTTTACCTAACGCGGTCGGTGTCATTATCGTTTCCGTAACTTTGCTGATGTCGGGTGCAATTCTTCTAGAGACCGCTCTTTCATATCTTGGCTTTGGTGTTGTTGCTCCAGATGTTTCGTTAGGCCTTTTAATTAGTCAATATCAGGATTCATTTACTACAAGACCTTGGCTATTTTGGTATCCGGGTCTCTTCATCATCACCATTGCACTGAGCATTAACTTTATTGGCGATGGTCTACGAGATGCCTTCGACCCACGTCAACGACGTCGCATATCAAAAAAAGAGCACCACAATGCCAGAGTTATGCACAAAACCGGAGTTCAAAAGTGAAAGATATTCAAGGCCAAGCCCCCCAAAGAGGTTATGATCAACAGAGAGATAGCGAAACTATTGATGTCGACTCTACTCGCGCAACCATTAGAACTTCCCGAATCTCTAAAAGCCTTCAATCTAAGGATGGCAAGATAGGCCGCGGTACCACTGTGAGTTCTGGGACTATCACCCGGACGAATATATCCATCGGCGCCAATATCCAAACCTCTAATTTCACTAGCATGAATAGTTCGGCCATGGTAACGTCCAGGAGCAGGCCCGGCCCAAGCGTAAATAGTTTTATCTTCAACCTGAATACTCATGGTGTATTTGGTATCGATACTTTCAACCCGCTGCCAACCCACAGTGATTTGATTGAATGGGTTAGTGATGCGAATGCCCTCATCAAAGAGTTCAATCTTTGGTCGATGCAAAATCACATAAACCAGAGTTGCCGCAAAACTACTCCAGATTACGCTCGTCAGACGCTCGTTCCAACTATCACTAGAGAAACTCTGAATGGCCAATACCAGAATGACGAAGTAAAGAGTCAAGGCCGAGAAAACGCTAATGTTCGGTCGAAAGCAATCGATGTTGTTCACCAAGTCATCTTGTCACAGAAGAGTGGGGCCGAACATGTCTGAACAAGTCCTAAAAATCAGTGAGTTTAACGTCGATTTTTGGGTTGATGGAGTGTGGTATCCGGCAGTCATCGACATGAATCTTGAACTCAATGCGGGAAAAGTGACTGCAATTGTGGGTGAATCGGGTTCAGGCAAATCAACAACCGCGCTTGGTTTAATGTCACTGCTTGCATCCAATGCCCGTATGAGCGGAAGCGTTCAAGTAAAGCAGGAGGAGGTGCTCAATGCAACTGCCTCAACTTTGCGTAAATATCGGGGCCGCGAAGTTGCCTATATTTTCCAGGAGCCAATGACTGCATTGAATCCGGTCTACACAATTGGATTTCAAATTATGGAGACTTTGCGCAATCACTTTGATATGGGGCCACATCAAGCTCATGCGCGTGCTTTAGAGTTAATAACTCTGGTAGATATTCCCGAGCCTGAAAAATCCATCAATAAATATCCTCACCAATTATCAGGTGGACAGCGTCAGCGCGCCATGATTGCTCAGGCCCTCGCCTGTGATCCAGGCCTATTAGTTGCCGATGAGCCAACAACTGCGCTAGATGTAACTGTTCAAGCTGAAATTCTAGATTTAATGCGCGGACTCAAAGATAAGCTCAACTCTGCAATTCTTCTCATCACTCACGATATGGGAGTCGTGGCCGATATGGCCGATGAGATTCTGGTAATGAAAGATGGAATCACGGTCGAGCATGGGACGGCAGATCAGATATTTAACAGGCCACAACATCCATATACTCAGCAACTTCTTGCTGCGGTTCCAAAACTTGGTTCAAGTAAGAAACGTGTTCTGCCATATTCGGAGAGCGCCAAACCCCAAGCTGTTCTAAAACTTACCGATGTAACCATTGAATACCCAAAGCGTGGACGTATACCGGCATTTGTTGCGGTTAAAAACTTCAACCTTGAAATTTATCCTGGTGAAATTGTTGGTCTGGTAGGTGAATCTGGCTCAGGTAAAACAACGGTTGGGCGTGCAGCAATCGGCCTGATACCCATCAAATCTGGAAAGATTGAAATTGTGGGCAAAGACATAAGCCATGCAACTCAAAAAGACCTATTCTCAATCCGCCGCCATACCGGAATTGTTTTTCAAGATCCAGCATCGTCGTTAAATCCTCGACTGCCCATTGGAGAATCAATCGGCGAACCTATTTTCTTAGCAAAAATTGCAAAAGGCGCAGATTTAGCCCACATGATTGAGGATTTACTGGATCAAGTAGAGCTCCCTCGAAGTTACCGTAACCGTTATCCGCACGAGCTCTCTGGGGGTCAGCGCCAACGCGTAGGAATTGCGCGCGCATTGGCATTAACACCAGATTTATTGATTGCCGACGAACCGACCTCAGCGTTGGATGTTTCGGTACAAGCACGCTTTTTAGATCTATTGACTGAGTTGCAAGAGAAGTTGAAATTTGCTTGTTTATTCATCAGCCACGATTTAGCCGTCGTTGATATTTTGGCGCATCGTATTGCCGTGATGCAGAATGGATCACTAGTTGAAGAAGGCGACCGAGACGCGATTTTGCTACATCCAAAAAATGATTACACGCGTCGCTTAATCTCGGCAGTTCCGGTACCAGATCCTGCCGAGCAACGAATTCGTCGTGAGGCACGCCTAGCTCTCAAGAAATAGTGCAGGTTGTGAAGGAAAATCTTGACTTAACTCTGTATGAGGATAGTAGTGAACTCGTAAACGCGACTGCACGGCAGACGCTGGAAGTAGTTGCTAAACAATTAATTGATATGGGCGTTTGCCACATCGCTTTGACGGGCGGGTCCTTAGGTGAAGCGTTTTCCCACCGTTTAGTCGAACTACTAAATTCTCGGCCGAAAGATTTTGTTGGTTTGCATATTTGGTTTAGTGATGAGCGCTTTGATTCAATCCAAAGTCCACTGCGAAATGCCAGAGAAATTCGCATCGGATTAGAGAATGTGTCGGTTATTGTTCATGAAGTGAAATCCACCGAAAGCGCGTTATCAGTCATTGAAGCCGCGGCTTCATATGATGCCGAACTTTGTGAAGTAATTATGGACATCTGTGTGCTGGGCCTTGGTCCTGATGGTCATGTTGCCTCACTCTTTCCCCACCACTTTGATCCACAAGAAAAAACGCGGGCGATTGCAATTCTAGATTCGCCCAAGCCACCGCCAGAGCGCGTTACATTTTCCATGAATTACATCAACGCATCTGACCAAGTCTGGATAATCGCGGTTGGAGAGGCAAAAGCGCATGCCGTCACGCAACTACTTGAAGGTAGCGATGAAATACCAGCCGGCCACATTAGAGCTCGCAAAATTACGCGATTAATCATCGATAATTCAGCCCTCTTCACCGAGCATTAAGCCTCAGGTAGAGTTCGAACATGGAGAGCACCATTAACTTCGCAATGGTCGGCCTTGGACGCATGGGCGCTAACATCGTTCGCCGTTTGGGACACGCTGGTATCACCTCGGTGGTTTACGATCTCAATCCCGAAGCAGTTGCATCATTAGGTAATGAAGGTTTTACTCCAGCCTACGATCTAGAAACTTTGGTCCAAGCACTTGCCGCCCCTCGCACTGTATGGGTGATGGTTCCGGCCGGCGTGACTGATTCAACAATCGCCGCAGTTGCCGAACACTTATTACCCGGTGACACCATCATCGATGGTGGAAACTCATATTATAAAAATGATATTTCTAATGCCAGTTTGCTAGCGGCAAAAAACATTAACTTTGTCGATGTGGGCACAAGCGGTGGCATCTATGGTCTAGAGCGCGGATACAGCTTGATGATTGGCGGAGAGAGCGATGTTGTTGCATCTCTCGATCCGATTTTTAAAGCGCTCGCACCAGGCGTTGCCAGCGCCGATCGCACACCTGGCCGTGAGGGTGAGCACGCACAGAGCGAGTTCGGTTATTTGCACTGCGGCCCACACGGATCTGGTCACTTTGTAAAGATGATTCACAATGGAATTGAGTACGGAATGATGGCCGCGCTTGCCGAGGGTTTAGCCATTTTCGAAGCTGCCGATGAGATGACTCCGGCCTACACGTTGGATATTCCTGAAATTACTGAAACATGGCGCCGAGGAAGCGTGGTTTCATCGTGGCTACTAGATTTGACTGCGCAAGCCTTGCATGAAAATAAAGATTTAGCCGAATATTCAACGGCGGTAAGCGATAGTGGAGAAGGACGATGGACTGTGCAGGCCGCAGTTGAAGCTGGAACACCTGCGCATGTATTGAGTGCATCTTTATTTTCTCGTTTTGCCTCTCGGGGCAATGATGACTTCGCAAATCGTGTGCTGAGTGCAATGCGTCGCAAATTTGGTGGGCACTAATTGGCGCGTGCCGATGTTTTAGTTCTCTTTGGGGCAACGGGAGATTTAGCTAAGAAGAAGTTGTTTCCAGCACTCTATGAGATGGAAGAGGCCGGTGAGTTAGAGATTCCTGTCTTTGCAGTTGCCTCCTCAAAGTGGACTCAGGACGAGTTTAAAATCCGCGCTGAAGCATCGATACGTGAACGAAAAGCCTCATTAGATGAAGTGATCAATGAAAGCGCTTTAAATAAACTATTGGATAAATTGTTTTTAGTCGTCGGCGACTATCAAGAACCGCAAACATTTATTAAACTGCGAGAGGCTTTATTGGAGTTTAAACTTCCTGTAATCTATTTAGCAATCGCGCCAGGCATGTTTGCAGATGTTACGCAGGGCCTTGCTAAAGTTAATCTGACGGCTAGTGCGCGCGTTGTCGTCGAAAAGCCCTTTGGACGTGATCTATCAAGTGCTATTGCATTAGATGAAGCTCTCAAAAAACTTTTACCAGAAGATCAAATTTATCGTATCGATCACTACTTAGGTAAAGAGTCGGT
>JAYTTL010000175.1:0-23541 GCA_043745325.1 Actinomycetes bacterium | reverse complement strand
CACACGCTGCCATTAGTGTTAAAGATATTGGTGCTGATTTTTTTGGCTTTTCATTTTACAAGTTAATGGGGCCACACTGCGCAGCTCTGGCGGCATCGCCAGCACTTTTAAACTCGCTCGAAAATGATCGACTTTTACCGTCGACTAGTGCTGTTCCGGAAAAGTTTGAATTCGGCACTCTTCCCTATGAAATTATGGCTGGCTGCACCGCCGCCGTAAACTTTATTGCTGAAATGGCACCAGGAGCCGGTACGACGCGGCGAGAAAAAATAGTCAACTCTATGGGAGTTCTCGAGAAATATGAAGATGAGCTTTTGGAGTATATGGAGAGCGCAATTAAAAAACTCCCACACGTAATTATGTATAGCCATGCAAAGCACCGCACCCCTACGATTTATTTCTCATTTGAAGGCCACGAAAGTTCCGAAGTGTATAAAAGGTTGGCTACTAAAAAAATAAATCTCCCCGCGCACAATTTTTACGCTCTTGAAGTATCAAGAAAACTTGGCTTAGGTGATGGCGGTGCACTGCGTGCAGGTTTAGCACCTTATTCAACTCGGAACGATATTGATCGCCTCGTTCACGCTCTTCAAGAGTTGGTTGGATAGCAACTCACAAGAAAAACACAGCTAAATATATGGATTTCCACTCAGCCGACCTTTATTTTTTGCTTGTCCGCAAGAACAAGTGGGAAAACAAGTGGGAAATTGGGGGGATTCATGAGGATCTTTCGGCGAAGTATCGCAGCTGCAACTATGGCTGGACTCTTTGCGCTTGCGGGTATGACAGGGGCTAAAGCAAACGTTCCGGCTAAAGCTATAGAAACTGTTCGGCCTTAAAACACCAAGAATAGAAAAGGAGCCAGTTCCCCAGGCTCCTTTTCTATCCTTAATTAAATCCCAAAGACTCGTAGAGTTTTAAGCCTTTTTTATTATCGGCATCGACGTACAACATCACATCCTTAATGCCATTGGTAAACAAATAATTCATAGCCGCAATCGAAACTGCACGGCCTATTCCGTGACCCATGTACTCTGGATCAACTCCAACTACATAGAGCTCGCCAACCGGTGCTTGATGTACTAAATCATGGTGAATTTTGCTCCAACAGGTACCAACAATCGCCCCCTTGTCTATGGCTAGAAAGAAGCCAGCCGAATCAAACCAAGGTTCGCCCATCCGGTTTTCAAGATCCTCCATGGCCCAATTACCTTGATCGGGATGGTTAACAAATACTTTATTATTCAGGTTTAGCCATGCCTGCTTATGTACCGCTGGATTAAAGCTTTCGATTGTAAAACCGTGATCGGTATCTGGAATTGTCCCCTGTAAAGAGCGGTGAATTTTTAAAATGTGACGCATTGCTCAAACACGCTCGTTAATGGCGCCTTCGTTACCACCGCTTGGCATTGTAAATCGATAGCCGACGTTACGTACAGTCCCGATGATTGATTCGAATTCGGGACCAAGTTTTGAACGCAAACGGCGGATATGGACATCGACGGTACGCGTGCCTCCAAAGTAGTCATAACCCCAAATCTCTTGCAAGAGTTGGGCCCGAGTAAACACTCGTCCCGGATGTTGCGCCAAATATTTAAGAAGTTCAAACTCTTTAAAAGTTAAATCTAAGACATTGCCCTTAAGTCGCGCGGTATAACTTGACTCATCGATAACAACATCACCGGTTCGAATCTCTCCTGAGTGCGGATTGCGCTGTGCGATAACCGCACTGTATTTTCCGACGACTATGCGCACACGTGCATCGACTTCTGCCGGTCCCGACGTATCGAGCATGACATCATCAATTCCCCACTCGGCACTCACGGCAGATAACCCGCCCTCAGTAGTAATAGCGATAATGGGGCATCCAACTCCTGTAGTCGTTAGTAAACGTGCAAGAGACTTTGCCCCAGGAAGATCGCGGCGTGCATCGAGCAGAATTACGTCAACATCTGGAACGTCTACGAGAGCGCTAGCTTCGGCCGGCAGGATACGGACATGGTGGGCTAGCAAACCAAGTGCGGGTAATACCTCCGCGCTTGCGCCAGATGTATGTGTAAGTAGCAACACTCTGGCCATTGGTACAGACTACCTTTGTGAATTCATTCCTACCACTCGCCCTTGTGTTGGGGCTAGCAACTGCCTATGGCCTTTGGTACCAGCGCTCGCGCGGTCGCGTTAAAGCAAAATCGGGGCAGGCGCTTATCACAGAGCTGATGATTGGTGCGCCGCTGGGATCTCGGGCAACATTGGTGCAGTTTTCATCGGCCTTTTGTACTCCTTGTCGAGCAACGCGCGCTTTACTCGAGAATATAGTGATGGGTTTAAACGGTGTTGCCCATGTTGAAGTTGATGCCGAGTCTGAGTTAGAGCTCGTGCGCGAATTGAATATTTTGAGCACTCCAACGACGCTAATTCTGGATTCGTACGGGCGGGAAGTGGGTCGAGCGGTTGGGGCACCAAAGCGAGAGCAAGTAATTACTGCACTTGCAGCTATTCGCGAGTAGTTCGCAACTCGCATTAATAAGTTTAACGCTTTAGAATTCACATCGTGTCCATCGCCAGCAATTTTACTAAGCGCCGAGTAATTGATTTCGGACGCCTTGCCGGTTCTTTGTGTCGAATGTAATTGTTGTAATTTAAAAACAATTATCCATTCAACTAACAAAGGAATAGTTCATGACTAAAGTTTTAGCAAGAGAAATATCTGTTGATTCAATCGATGCACGAGGGCCTCGCTTTGCGGCCAGCTTGACTACTATCGTATTATCGTTCGCGCTTGTAACCTCTAATATCTGGATTGTGATTGCTCAAGCAGCGGTCTTTGCTTTTGGCGCGATTAAAGGACCACAGTTCACACCGTATGCTTTTGTTTTCCGAAAATTGATTAAACCTCGACTCAAGAGCGCAGCAACCATCGAGGATGTTCGCCCACCGCAATTTGCTCAGAGCGTAGGTTTACTTTTTGCTCTAGCGGCAATTGCGGGATACATCATTGGAATTGAGCTTATATTCACCTTTGCTGTGAGTTTTGCCTTAGCGGCGGCCTTCTTAAATGCGGTATTTAACTTCTGCCTTGGCTGCGAACTGTATGTACTGCTTCTTCGCCTAAGATTGTCATATGGTCAAAAAACACGAACTTCATGAAAAGGGGTTGCGCCTTACCCCCCAACGCGAACTCGTTTTATCGGCGGTTCGAACTTTAGGGCATTCAACCCCAGAGGAGATTGCAGAAAAAGTACGTCTTACCCACCCAGGTATCAATCTTTCAACGGTGTATCGCAATCTTGAGACTCTTGAAAACGTGGGATTAGTTGTACACACACATCTAGGACATGGTGGCGCCACATATCACGCAGCCGAGGAGCTCACCCATTTGCACTTAGTGTGCGGAAAGTGCGGATCAGTCGGTGATGCGCCGATAGATGTTGCCGCTAACTTCGTCAACTCCCTTGCAGATGATTATGGTTTTAAAACCGATGTCACCCACTTTGCAATCTATGGAACCTGTTCGGCCTGTCAATGAGCGCGGTCATTGTTGAAGAAGGAGTCGATAAAGGGGCAATCTGGCACTTTGGTGAACCTACAAAAGAAGCGCGCGCGTTAGAGGCTGGCTCGGCTTGGGCCGATCTCTCGCATTTAAAAATTATCGCAGTTAGTGGCCAAGACCGCTTGAAGTGGCTGCATGATTTAACAACTCAGTTTTTGAATGACTTAAGCCCTGACGTCTGGAAAGCGGCGATGATTTTGGATCCACAGGGCCACATTGAGTTTCAATTCAATGTTGTTGATGACGCTACAACAACGTGGTTGATTTTAGATCCAGGTTATTCTGATGCCTTACTTGCATATTTAACAAAAATGAAGTTCATGCTTCGTGTAGATGTTCGCGATGCGTCCGATGAGTTTGCAGTTTTAAAGGCTCCAGGATTGACTAACGATTTAGGTGGACCATTTGTACTTGTACCTCGCGCTGAAATTACGCAAATGAGTTCAACATTTAATCAAGTTGCGACACAAGTTGGCACTTGGGCCTTAGATGCCGAACGCGTGGCTGCAGGTCGCCCGCGAATTGGATTTGAAACAGATCATAAATCCTTGCCAAATGAAATCGGCGTCTTAAATGGTGCGGTGCATATGAGTAAGGGATGCTACCGCGGCCAAGAAACTGTCGCTAAAATATTTAATTTAGGGAATCCACCACGGCGATTAGTTATGTTGCACTTAGATGGCAGCGATGTGGCATTTCCATCGAAAGGTGCCCTTATTCAAAATGAAGGCACAACGGTTGGTTTCATAGGCACCGTTGCGCGACATCACGAGCTTGGCACCATTGCCCTTGCAATCGTAAAACGAACTACACCAGTGACCGCCACGCTTACAGTCGAAGGAGTACCGGCTTCGCAGCAGAGCATTGTTTAGGCGCGGTAGAGTTGATCCATGGAGTTATTTACTTCCGTTTTTCTTGGCTTGGCTGCCATAGTTCTTGGTATCGCGCTTATTCTCTATGCATTTCGCGGACGTCAATCGCAGGCCAGACGTTCACCTAAATTAAGAGAGCGCCCTTAAATGGTATTTACAATCCCAGAAGGACTTCATACTGATTTAAACCCGCTGGCGTGGCTTGTGGGTACATGGCGTGGAAAAGGTCGTGGAGAATATCCAACGATTGAGCCTTTCGAATTTGCCCAAGAAGTAGTTTTTAATCACGATGGACGTCCATTTCTTAACTACTACTCGCGTTCATGGATCTTAGATAGCCAAGGCGAAATCCTTCGCCCGGGTGGCTCTGAAACTGGTTTCTGGCGCATAAAAGAAAATAACACACTGGAAGTTGTTCTGGCGCACAACACTGGAATTTCAGAAGGCTGGGTCGGACACTTTGATGGTCCCAAAATCCAATTAGTTTTAGATAGAGGATATTCAGCACCAACAGCGAAGATAGTTACTGAAGGCGCTCGTCTCTACGGTCTCGTTGAAGGTGAACTTTTTTTTGCGTATGACATGGCAACCGAGAGCCAACCACTTCAAGCCCATATCTGGTCCTCCCTTGAACGTCAGAGTGAGTAATTGATTTCATTAGGTGTCGGTGAAGTTCTGGCGCAATTACTCCGAAACGATAGAATGTAAAAGGCAAACCACTAGATGAGAGCGCAGCGTTTGCTACGCTTGTGCCAACTAGGCTTGCCATGAATTGCAGTGGAAAACACGCTGGAATGCTTTTAGCCGCTAGAACAAATGGTTGCTGGTCCAAAGCGCACAACAACGTGTTTCATGCAAAATTATCCAGGCCTCTTTATGAAAAGTGGCGCCGAATCGGTGATGGTTGCATCGGTGCCTGATGGTCGAAGCTTTGCCTATAAAGTCAATGATGGCGGAATGCGCCCGCAAAAGGCGTTAAGTATCGCAGGATTGGAATTATTAGGTGTTAATACCATTGATGAGTTGGAAAAGGTCTATGGGGGCGACACAATCGTGGGCTCCATTCGCGCAACGTTCTAACTCGCCGTACTCTTAAGTAATGAACGGCCGCATTGCAACCGTAATGGTCCACACTTCACCGCTAGATCAACCCGGTGTGGGTGATGCTGGCGGAATGAATATTTACGTTCTTGAATCCGCGCGACGCATGGCTGCAATGGGCATTGAAGCGGATATATTTACACGTCGTACCGAAAACGTATCTCCAGACATTATCGAAATCTCTCAAGGTGTACGAGTTCGATACTTTGATTGTGGTCATGGAATTTTAACTAAAGAACAGTTGCCCGCACATATTAATGGGTTGTCTAAAGAGTTTTTAAGAATAGTTCAAGAAGAAAACTTCGATGCCATCCATTCTCATTATTGGATTTCAGGTAAAGTTGCGATGTTGGCGGCGAAACAATTGAACATTCCACTTGTTCACACAATGCATACAATGGCACGGGTTAAGAATTTGAATTTAGCTGAGGGAGAGATTCCAGAGCCAATGATTCGAGTCCAAGGTGAAACACAGGTCGCCGCCGCCGTCGATGCATTAATCGCTAATACTGACTCTGAAGCTGCCAGTTTGGTTTCTCTTTATGATGCATGCCCAGATAAAGTTCATGTTGTTGCACCAGGAGTCGATCTATATAAATTTACTCCAGGTGCTGGTCGTAAATCGGCTCGGACTCTACTTGGTGTTAACCAAGATGCATTAGTTGTTACTTTTGTTGGGCGAATCCAGCCACACAAAGGTCCAGAAGTATTGATTCGTAGCACTTTCGAGCTTGTCAAACACTCTCCAGCGCTACGTCCAAAATTGAGAGTCAACATTATCGGTGGAGCTTCGGGGGCTAATACCGAAGAGGTTGAGCGTTTGAAAGAGTTAGTAGCATGGCTTGGAATCGATGACGTGGTCCGTTTCGCACCTCCCGTACTCCGTGCAGAACTACCTCAATGGTATCGAGCCGCAGATTTAGTCTGTGTTCCTAGTTATTCAGAGAGTTTTGGTCTCGTTGCACTTGAAGCCCAAGCTTGCGGTACACCGGTTATTGCTACAGCCGTTGGTGGCCTTCGTACGGCTATCGCCGATGGAATTTCAGGGGTATTAGTCGATGGTCATGACCCTAAAGCGTGGTCTTCTGTAATGGCACGCTTATTACAAGAGCCACAACGCCGTGTTCTGCTCTCTGTTGGTGCGCTTGAACATGCCTCACACTTCGGTTGGGATGCAACCGCCCGTGGAACTTTAGATATTTATGATCAAGTGATTACTGAAAATAGAGCATTAGCAAAAACAGCGAGGCTGTAATGGCTGTGATCGACCCTAGAGATGTAATAGAGGAGTTCTTAGACTCCCATGATTTGGAGTTTGAAAAAAAAGATGGCAGTACATTTTTAATAACACTACCTGGTGAAAAGAAGTTACAGACACACTGTGCACTCATCGTTGGTGATCATTCATTGACCGTTAACGCTTTTGTGATTCGAAAGCCCGACGACAATGAAGCCGAAGTTCATGCTTGGTGCATGGCAAAGAACGCATCTTTATATGGAGTGGCTTTTGCCATAAACGACGTGCGTGATATTTTCCTAGTAGGGCGCCTTCCTTTATCGGCGGTCACTGATCAAGAGATTGATCGTCTAATCGGCACAGTTCTTCAGATTTCAGACACATCCTTTAATCCACTCCTTGAACTCGGCTTTGCCAATGCAATTCGCCGCGAATGGGCTTGGCGCATCTCACGTGGCGAGTCACTTGCCAATTTAGATGCTTTTAGACATCTGGTTTAGGATGCACTTATGAACAGCTTTGAATTGATCCTTCTGCGCCACGGTGAATCCGAATGGAATGCTAAAAATCTCTTTACTGGTTGGGTCGATGTGCGCCTTTCGGCAAAAGGTGAGGAAGAAGCTCGACATGGTGGTGCATTACTGGCTGAACGCGAATTATTGCCAGATGTTCTGCACACATCTTTACTGCGTCGCGCTATCCATACTTCAGAGTTAGCACTTGATGCATGTGATCGTCAATGGATTCCAGTTCAACGTTCGTGGCGCTTAAACGAGCGTCACTATGGCGCGCTGCAAGGAAAAGATAAAACGCAGGTTTTGGCCGAATATGGCCAGGCACAGTTCCAGTTATGGCGGCGCTCTTTCGATGTTCCACCACCCCCGATTGATGACGAGAGTGAGTTTTCACAGAGTAAAGATGCTAGGTATGCCGATATCGTCGTACCAAAAACTGAATGCCTAAAAGATGTTATAGATCGGATGTTGCCTTATTGGCATGATTGCATCGTGCCTGATTTAAAGCAAGGCAAGCGAGTCCTTGTCACGGCGCATGGCAACTCGTTGCGAGCACTTGTTAAACACCTTGACGGAATTAGTGATGCCGATATTGCTGGCTTAAACATTCCTACTGGAATCCCTTTGTTGTATCAGCTCAAAGCTGATTTATCCCCAGAAATTAATGGTGGAGAGTATTTAGATCCAGTAGCGGCAATAAATGCGATAGCCGCCGTCGCGAATCAAGGTAAGAAGTAAGTTTTCTTTAAGCGGTAATTCCTGCATAGGTATCGCGTTGGTCACGCACGATTGCTAGAAGCGTAATCTCTCCAGCATGTGCAAAAAACATTGTCACTTGAACATGGGATCCAGCTTTTGCATTGAGAACTGGTACAATCGCTTTTGCATTTGCACTTTCGCCCTCGAAGCGAATTGGCGCATTTTGCGCCAGAGTGTTTGTACCGGTTACATTTGCTACGACGCCATTAATTCGCACTCCAAGAAGAGCATCTTCATCCATTTGGCTATTGACAACGGTACCAATTAAAACTCCCGCACCTCCTGGAGTTTCTACTATAAGAACACCCGCGAGCTTAATATTGTTACCTTCAGTTTTAATTGCACCTTCAACACCATCAGTAACTTGTGAAATTTGCCGCGTCGACGCATTAAAGCCAGCTCCACATGCGGTTAGCGAGAAAGCAAGCGTTGTGGTTAAGAGAGCAATTCCGATGCGACGCATAAGGGGTATTCTCTCACAACAAATAAGCAGTTAAATACAGTAGTTTTGAGCTATTTATCGCAAGGTGACTCGATGTTAAATCGCTGGTACAATTGCCCTCTAGCGAAGGGCAACACATGACATTTAAGGTCGGCGAAACCGTTGTTTATCCCCATCACGGAGCAGCACTCATCGAAGCGATTGAGGTTCGAGTAATCAAAGGTGAAGAAAAGACCTACTTAGTATTAAAAGTGGCTCAAGGGGATTTAACGGTACGCGTCCCAGCAGAAAATATCGACCTCGTAGGAGTCCGCGATGTCGTTGATTCAGCGGGCCTAGATCGCGTATTTAATGTATTGCGCCAGCCATACACAGAAGAACCAACAAACTGGTCACGACGTTATAAGGCAAATCTTGAAAAATTAGCATCGGGAGATGTCATTAAGGTCGCCGAAGTTGTTCGTGACCTGTACCGCCGCGACTTAGATCGCGGTCTTTCTGCTGGAGAAAAACGTATGCTCGCCAAGGCAAAGCAGATCCTTATCTCAGAGCTCGCTCTTGCCGAGCGCACCAATGAAGAAAAGGCTGCAACCATCCTTGACGAGGTTCTTGCGTCCTAAACCATGTCGGTAAGCGCCATTATCGCCGCAGCCGGCAGTGGTGAAAGATTTGGCGCAGATTATCCAAAGGCTCTTATTCAATTAGGTAGTTGCACACTTCTGGAACATGCTATTGCATCTCTTGCACCTGTAACCGATCAGATAATCATTAGTGCACCTCCTGGATTTGAAAAGCAGATTCGTGAGCTTGTTGGCGATGAAATCACTGTTGTGAGTGGCGGGGCTACACGCGCAGAAAGTGTTCGTAACGCACTTGTTTATGTTACTGGCAACTATGTCTTGGTTCATGATGCTGCACGGGCATTAGCAAGTACCTCATTAGCTCAACGCATCATCGACCAGTTAATGGGGGGCGAAAAAGCAGTTATCCCTGGCCTTGCTCAAATTGATACGGTAAAGGTCATTCGCGCAGATGGATTTGTTGCATCAACTCTTGATCGCGCAAACCTTCTCACTATTCAAACGCCGCAAGGTTTTCTAACTACATTACTGCAAGACGCGCACGCAACTAATCTTGATGCAACCGATGATTCGGCGATGATAGAAGCTATAGGCATCAAAGTAAAAGTTATTGAAGGTGAAGAACGCGCAATGAAAATCACAACGCCGACCGATTTAGTAAAGGCTCTAAGTTTTCTTGGCTTTGACTCCAGTTTTAGAACTGGGATCGGGATTGATGCGCATGCATTTGCCGCTGGCCGACCAATGTGGTTGGCTGGCCTGTATTGGCCTGATGAAGTTGGTGTCGATGGTCATTCCGATGGTGATGTTGCAGCCCATGCGATATGTGACGCCCTATTTGCTGCGACTCAACTTGGAGATCTCGGCAGTAATTTCGGTGTGGATCGTCCGGAATATGCTGGCGCAAGTGGAGCTCAATTGCTGAAAGAAACTTACTTAAAGATTTGCAATTCGGGATTTTCAATAGCGAATGTCACGGTTCAGGTAATCGCAAATCGGCCTAAGCTCGGGAAGCGTCGAACTGAGGCAATTCAAATACTCTCAAATGCTTTAGGTGGTGCCGATGTTTGGCTGTCGGCGACAACCACAGACGGGATGGGACTTACGGGCGAGGGAAAAGGTATTGCCGCTATCGCAACAGCCTTGGTTTTCAAGCAGTAGAATCACACAATGTCCGCCCTAAACTTATACGACACTGCAACCCGCCAGATAAGTGAATTTAAACCGCTTATTACAGGTGAAGCGTCGATGTATGTATGCGGTGCGACGGTTCAAGGCTCACCACACATTGGGCATATTCGCAGTGCGGTCAACTTTGATATTTTGCGCCGCTGGTTAATCCATAACCGATACAAGGTTACTTTTATTCGTAATGTGACCGATATTGACGACAAGATTTTACAGAAAGCGATAATTGAAAAGACTCCATGGTGGGCAATTGCCATGAAGTATGAGCGGGAATTTTCCGATGCATTTGCAGCAGCTAATGTTTTGCCACCAACATATGAGCCACGCGCAACAGGTCACATCACTCAGATGGTACAACTTATGCAAACCCTTGTTGATAATGGCTCTGCTTATGCTCCAGGCAATGGTGATGTCTACGTGGAAGTACGAAAGTTGAAGCGTTATCTCACCCTGTCTCATCAACGAGTTGATGATTTGTTGCCTGCCGAAGGTTCCGATGTCAGTTATAAACGGGATCCGCGAGACTTTGCAATGTGGAAATCGGCAAAACCGGGTGAACCGTCATGGCCAACACCATGGGGTGATGGGCGACCAGGGTGGCATCTTGAATGCTCGGCGATGGCATATGTATATTTAGGTGAGCGCTTTGACATCCATGGCGGTGGTTTAGATTTGATTTTTCCTCACCACGAAAATGAAATTGCGCAATCAGAGGCCGCGGGTTTCGGGTTTGCCAACCGTTGGCTCCATAATGCATGGGTAACTCAATCTGGCGAGAAAATGGGCAAGTCACTTGGAAACTCACTTTTGGTCGACGTCATCCTTGAGCGAGTCCGCGGAGTTGAACTTCGTTGGTACTTAGGAAGTGCGCACTATCGTTCAATGCTCGAATACTCGCAAGCAGCCCTGGATGAATCTGCCGTTGCTTTTCGAAGGATTGAGAACTTCTTGAATCGTGCGGGGGAGGTTTTGGCAGGAGAGCCTGAAGGTGTTGTGGGCGATGACTTTGCAATGGCAATGAATGATGACTTAGCAGTACCTACGGGACTTGCAACAATTTCGGAAAACCTACGTCTTGGAAACCAAGCCATTACTGATGGCGACAGGAACGCTCTATCAAAGAATGCTAGTGAATTACGTGGAGCTTTGCAGATCCTTGGATGCGATCCACTCGATTTCACACCTACTGCCACAACGCAATTAAACTCTGCTTTCGATGGCGTCATTGCATTGGCCCTGCAGGAGCGGACATCTGCACGCGAACGCAGAGATTTCGCGGCCTCAGATGCAATCCGTGATGGGTTACTTGCCTTGGGAATTATTATTGAGGACACGGCACAAGGGCCACGTTGGTCGATAATGGAAAAGAGCTAACAATGGCTGGAAATTCATCCCGAAAAGGCGCGATACGTGCATCAAAAAAGGGTCCAGCAGGGGGCACTGGCGGCAAAAATAAAAAACGTCTAACGGGCAAAGGCCCGACTCCAAAAGCTGAGGATCGTCCTTACCATGCCGCGGCGAAGCGCAAGAAGGCCGTTGCGAAAAAGAGCTCCAGCAAAACTACTGAGAGAGGCGCTGGAAAAGTAACGAGTGGCAGAAGTGATGGAAAAGAGATTAGACCTACTCGTGCACCGCGAGGTGATCGGCCGCGAGGTGAAATCGTTGCCGGACGTAATGCAGTATTGGAGGCCTTACGCGAAAGTGTCCCATCTACTGAACTTTTAGTTGCGCGAAGCATTGAAGTTGATGACCGTGTTGCTGAGTCTTTGAAACTGGCGCTTCACTTGGGTCTGCCTATTCGCGAAGCTCACCGCGCAGAGGTTGAAGGTATCTCACCAAATAGCCAAGGAATTATTCTTGCTATTAAACCATTTCAGTACTCAAGCTTTGAAGAGATTATGCAGCGCGCTAAATATCCAGCGCTTATAGTTGCACTCGATGGTGTTACTGATCCACGTAACTTAGGTGCAATTATTCGAAGCGCAGCCGCCTTTGGCGCTGCAGGAGTTGTTATGACTGAACGCCGTGCGGCATCAATGACGGCAGCTGCATGGAAGTCATCTGCTGGTGCCGCGGCGCGCTTGCCTATTGCGCAAGTTACAAATCTTGCGCGAACCATCGACGCCGCCAAAAAAGAGGGCTTATTTGTCGTGGGTCTTGATGGTGAATCTGAAGAGCTCATTAGCACCATGAAAATTGCAGGCGAGGCGATCATGATTGTTGTGGGTAGTGAAGGCAAGGGCTTAGCGCGCTTAACTCGTGAAAAGTGCGATCTCGTAATCTCGATTCCAATCAGTGCAACTACCGAATCACTTAACGCCAGCGTTGCCACTGCAATTGCCTTGTTCTTCGTTGATCAGGCTCGACGTAAGGGCTAATTGCTTTGATTTTCAATCGTTTTATCGCTCTCGGGGACTCTTACACCGAGGGAATGTGCGATGAAAAACGTTACGGCCAATACCGCGGCTGGGCCGATCGCGTGGCAGATGTAATGGCAAAAAACAATTTAGATTTTACCTACGCCAACATAGCGGTACGTGGAAAATTGGTGCACCAAGTTGTCAACGAACAGATCGATGCCGCTACAGCGCAAATTACTGGCGAGCATACTCTTGTATCTTTCCACGCTGGAGCAAATGATGTAATTCGCCCAGGCTATAAGGCCGAACGTGTATTGCCACTATATTCCGATGCCGTACGGCGCTTGGCCGCATCGGGAGCCACCGTTATGTTATTTACTGTTTTGGAAAAGACTGGCAACACAGGTCGCTCATCCAGATTATGGGAGCAACGATTTAGCGAATTTAATCGTAATGTTCGAGCAGTTGGTCTTGAAGTCGGCGCAATCATCGCCGATGCAAATGAAGAAGTTGTTTTTCGCGATCGCAGATTGCTCTCCTTTGATCGCCTCCATTTAAATTCGATAGGTCATGACCGCGTTGCCCAAGCCGTACTTGAAATTTTAGAACTTCCCTATGATCCAATGTGGAGGCAACCTCTGCCACATGAACAGCCACGGCCTAAAATTGTGCGCACTTTTGTAACCATGCTCTGGTTTACTACATTTGCACTGCCATGGATGTGGCGACGAGCAAGAGGTAAATCTTCGGGAGATGGAAGAAGATGCAAATACCCAATCGCAATTCACTGGCCGCTAGCTCATCTAGATTGACGTCAAAGTCCATTCCCATGTGTGCACGCCGGATTTAATCATGTACTTTGGCAGAGTATCTGGACCACATGCTGCCGTGCCCACACCACGGTGAGCGGCATCGATATGCACAACAGTGTTACCGCAAGGCAAAACCTCAACATCATGCGTTGCATCGGCTAAATCAACGTCTCGATTAGGTGTTACAGATACCTGCATGGGTTTTGCAAGCTGGATACGAACCCCATTCCCGGCAGCGTTTGTGAGTTCAAACCAGCGAACACCATTGTGCCCCCCGTTTTCTTGCGGACGAACATAAGGAATATATTGATGGGCGACGGTTGAAACATAACGGCTAATTCGAGCGATTTTTCGATCGGGGTAGGTCTCGTGAGGGCCTGAACCAAACCATGTCAGATCGCAGAGCGAACCATCTAATTCAAAGTTTGTACCGATACGGGCAACATCATTTAGCGATTTCGGCAGGACGACACTCTCTTTGACTTTGAAGCCATTGGCAACTGGAGTAATAATTTGAGTGTGTTTAATGGTGAAGCCTGTACCAGTCTCCCAAATATTTGTGATTTTTGCACTCGTTGCACTCTGCGAAACGACACAATCGCTGCGATCTAAATCGCGTAAGCCCCAACGACTCCACTTAGTTGCAATATGTCCAATGCGATCGTTATCAGTTGGCGCGCGCCACAGTGATAGTACAGGTGCGAGAACGCCATGTGGCATAACAATCTGCCCAAATTCGTCGACCACATGTGTAAATTGCTCCGAGCGTATTGCTTTTTTCACTATTAAAGCGCGCGATGGAAGTGGAAGTTGGTTCCAGCCGACCTCGCTCATTGAAGGTGACCAAGGCGTGCTTGCAATACGCACAATCATAAAGTTTATAAAACGCTCGCCTAATCCATCAGGCTTGGTTAAAAGTGCAGATTTTATCTTAAATGCAATAGTTTTACGCGCTGCAACTTTAGGTAACTTTACTCGCCCACTATCGGAAATGATTCCGTCGCGTGTAATAGACCAATGAATCTCATATTCACTCAAGTCCTTGAAGAAGTTCTTATTGAAAATTTTGAAGTTACCAGTTGTTGCTTTGATGGAACTAATATTTGCAGGCGCAGCGATGGCCTTAAACTCATGCATAGCAGGCTTTGCGGTGCGATCGGGGAAAACCATTCCATCACAACAGAAGTTTCCATCATGTTTGACCTCACCGTAGTCACCGCCGTAAGCGTTACGTTTGCTACCGTCGGGCATTGTCTGTATGGGACCGTGATCCCAGAACTCCCAAATGAATCCGCCTTGCAGCCCTGGAGTCGATTCAATGACCTCCCAATATTCAGCCAGAGTTCCATTTGCATTGCCCATGGCATGCGAGTACTCACACATAATCAGTGGTCGATCGGCTTTGCTAGATGTCGCGTACTCCTTAATTGCACTAATGGCGGGATACATCGGAGCAATCACATCTGTTAATGAGTGACTACCCATCCAGTTTCCCCGAATTCCTCCCTCATAGTGAAGTGGACGTGTTGGATCAAAGGCTCGAGCATATGCTGCGGCGGCCTCATGATTTACTCCAGCTCCAGATTCATTTCCTAGTGACCACATGACCGCGGCTGGGTGGTGAATATCGCGCTGAATCATTCGGCCAACGCGATCAACAAAGGCGGTTAGATATTTTGGGTCGTTGCAGATTGAGGAAATGAATGCATGAGATTCAATATTCGCTTCACCGATAACGTAAAAACCCAACTCGTCACACAAATCTAAGAATGCAGCATCATTTGGGTAGTGTGAGGTGCGGACAGCATTGAAGTTCCACCGCTTGAGTTCTAGTAAATCTTCTCGCATGTCGTCCCGAGTCAGTACACGACCGGTAAAACGATTAAAATCATGACGGTTGACTCCGTAGAAAATAACCGCTTTCCCATTAATCAAGAGATCGCAACCAACTACTTTGACCGATCTGAACCCTATTCGCTGAGATGAAATCTCTACCACTTGGCCTGCTGGGTCGCAAAGTTCAATATTTAACGTATATAAATGGGGGTTTTCAGCCGACCAAGGCGTAATTCTTGGAATGGTGGTTTTAAAGTGAACTGCACCCGCTGGGTATGGCTCGGCCTTTTCGAGAATGGCTCGAACATTTTCAGGCATATCGCCGGACCAGAATTTTCCGTGAAAATATTCGCTACTTGCGTTTCGAAGTTCTTCGTTGAATTCAGTCCAAATTGGGGCGGCAAATGTATGTACCGTTTGTGATAACTGAGCCGATTTAACTTTGGGGAGTTCTTCTATTCGTGCACGCAGTGTGTACCCATCTGTTGATGCATCTTCGATAGATGAAATTTGAGCACGAATATCGAGTGTTCCAGTTGTGCAATCTTTTTCAAGTCCAGCTGTTGTATAAAATCTTTCGATATACACCTTGTTAGTCGCAAATAATTTTATTGAGCGCGTAATGCCACCATGCCACCACTGATCTTGATCTTCAATAAAAGTGGCGTCAGACCATTTCGTGACATCGATTCGGATAATATTGGATCCACGCCGTACAAACTTTGTAATATCGAACTCGGCGGCAAGTCGAGAGTCTTTTGTCAATCCAACTTCAACGCCATTGATCAAAATAATCGCAACTGATTCATAGCCACCAATGTGTAAAACAATTCGCTTTTCTTTCCAACTATCGGGTACATCAAAGTCACGCTCGTACACTCCATGTGGATTTTCAGCCGGAACAAATGGAGGTTGTTCGTCAAAGGGCATCTGAACATTTGTATAGATTGGCTTATCGAAAAATACATCGCTCTCTGGCTGCATAGTCCACAGACCGGGAACTGGAATGGAGCTCCATCTCTTGCCGATGCGCTCTAAAGGGCTGTGAAGAAGTTGGAAGCGCCAAGTACCATCGAGGGAGATCTTCTCAATATGTTCAATATTGAGCATTGGCAGACGATTAACTGAAGTGGTCTCCGGGCTCATCCAATAGTTCGTAATCATGGGGGGAAGTCTGCCATTCGATGGCATTTTGGGTGAAATTGCGCCTGATTAACCAGATAGTTGCAGTGTAGATACCCGTAGTTCACTCATTCAGTGGAGAATCACGGTATGAAGTTTGAAAATATAACTGATCGAGAACTCAGTTGGCTCTCCTTTGATCAAAGGGTCTTGGAAATGGCCGAAGATTCTTCTATTCCTCTCCTTGAAAGGCTCCGTTTTCTCGCAATTTTCTCTTCAAATCTCGACGAGTTTTTCATGGTTCGTGTGGCAACTCTCATGAGCAAAATTGAAAATGAAATCACTGCCCCAAATGTTTCGGGATTTGCCCCCCAAGATCTAATGAATGAAATCTCAGAAAGTACAAATGCTTTAGTTGAGCGACAATCGAAAGTATTTCACGATGATATTGTTCCAAAACTGAAAATTGAAGGAATTGAATTTTTGCACTTAGATGATGTTGATGAAACTGAACACAGTTACCTCAGCAAATTATTTGTAGATCGTATTTTTCCAGTGCTAACTCCGCTTGCCGTAGACCCTTCCCACCCGTTTCCTTATATATCAGGACTATCCCTAAATCTTGCGGTCATTGTAAAGAATCCAGTCACACATGAAGAGTTTTTTGCACGCGTTAAGGTACCTGAAATTCTCCCACGCTTTATCGCAACCGCTAAGAGAGGATCGACTCGCTTTATTCTGATTGAGGAACTCATTGCATTTAACTTGCAAGAACTTTTTCCCGGCATGGTGATTGAAGAGCATTACACATTTCGAATTACGCGCAATCAAGATCTCGAAGTTGACGAGGAAGAATCGGAGGATATTTTACTTTCACTTGAGGCAGAGCTAAGCCGTCGTCGATTTGGTCCTCCGGTGCGACTTGAGATAGAGAGTGGAGTCGAAGCCAAGTTAGTGGATCGATTAGCTGTGGAATTAGGTATAAGTGAAGAGAACATCTTTCACGCACCGTCACCTCTTGATCTGACAGCTCTCAACAAAATTGCTGATCTTGGTTTTCCTGACCTAAAGTATGAAAAATTTAGATCGCGAACTGCACCGGCACTCTCGGAGGTCGATCCACAAGACTCCGATCTATTTTTCGCAGCAATTCGGCAAGGCGAGATACTGCTTCACCACCCGTATGAATCCTTCACTTCATCGGTGGTGCACTTTTTACAAAGCGCGGCCCAAGACCCGCATGTTTTAGCGATTAAACAGACTTTGTATCGCACGTCGGGTGATTCGCCGATAGTTGAGGCACTCATCGAAGCGGCCGAAGCGGGCAAGCAAGTCTTGGCAGTTATCGAAATCAGGGCGCGCTTTGATGAACAAGCAAATGTGCGATGGGCCAGAAAACTTGAAGCCGCAGGTGTGCACGTTGTTTATGGCTTAATGGGTTTGAAAACTCATGCCAAACTCTCGCTAATAGTCCGTGATGAACCTAGGGGTTTGCGCCGTTATTGCCACATTGGGACAGGCAATTACAATCCAAAGACTGCACGTATGTATGAGGATTTAGGAATACTGAGTGCCGATAAGAATCTCACTGAAGACCTAACTAAACTCTTCAATCAACTCTCTGGATTTGCCCCACAATCAATGTACTCGCGCTTACTTGTTGCGCCTCGTACTCTTCGCTCTGGACTTATCGATCGGATAGACCGCGAAATCGAAAATATTAAAGCTGGTAAGCCTGCCGGAATCCAGTTCAAGTTAAACTCGATTCTTGATGAGAGTTTTGTAATCAAACTCTACGAAGCTTCCACTGCCGGTGTGAAAATCGAACTTCTCATTCGTGGAATTTGCGCCGTGCAACCCGGAATTCCGGGGTTGTCGGAAAATATCACCATCAAGTCGGTCCTCGGACGATTTCTTGAACATTCACGAATCTTTCATTTCGTCAATGGTGGCGAAGATGAATACTGGATTGGAAGTGCAGATTTAATGGGTCGAAATTTAGATCGCCGAGTTGAGAGTTTGATACGAGTTGATAAAAAAGAACACCGCCAAAGACTTCAAGGAATTCTTGATATTGGTCTTTCAGATCAAACTTCTAGTTGGGAGCTCAATCGAACTAAATGGACTAGAAAGAGCATCGATGAGCACGGTGTGCCAAAAAGAGATGTTCATGCCTCAATGATTGAGTTTTATGCAAGAAACCGGTAGATAATGAATCTTGCTAATGCAGTGATCTATGCCGCCGGAGCAGTTCTTTGGCGCCGCGCTAGTAAAAGTGAAATTGAAATCGCCATTATTCATCGGCCAAGGTATGACGATTGGTCACTTCCAAAGGGCAAAGTTGATGCAAACGAATCAATGATTGGTTGTGCATATCGAGAAGTCATGGAGGAGACGGGTTACACCCCTATCTTTGGTCCCGAGTTGGGAGATGCAACCTATCTCTTTGAAGGTGTAAAAAAAATCGTTAAATATTGGGCGGCAGAAGCTATTGACCAACCAACAGGAAAGCCTGATCCTCTTGAAGTCGATGAAATTTTGTGGTTA
Organism: Actinomycetes bacterium; assembly: GCA_043745325.1. Classification (GTDB taxonomy): domain Bacteria; phylum Actinomycetota; class Actinomycetes; order Nanopelagicales; family Nanopelagicaceae; genus Planktophila. Next base: position 4,619 of record JAYTTL010000175.1, on the reverse strand, counting down.
AGCGCGCGCGATGCCCGTGAGAAATTGACCTTAGATGATGATCGATCGATCGTTGATTTTTTTCTTGAATTTGGCCCCGGCACAACTGCGCTCGTATTACTTCGTCACGCGAAAGCGATAAAGCGCGAAGATTGGGATGGCGATGACGGAGATCGCCCGTTGGCACAAGTAGGACAAATCCAATCAAAGAGGTTGTTGTCAAAGTATCTTCCATATTCAATTACTGAGGTGCATTCATCTGATGCGAAGCGATGTATAGAAACTATTGAACCGATGACACGCTCACTAAAAATGCACCCCATTTTTTCTAGTGATTTGAGTGAGTACAAATATGCTAAAGATAAGGATGCAGCCTTTGACTACGCACAGGATTTAGTGAATTCAGGCAATAGTGCGATTATCTGTAGTCATAACCCAATTCTGCCTAAAGTTTTAAAGGAGTTAATTGGTAAAAAGAATTTTAAGGAGTTCGCCCAGAAATTAGAACCAGCAGAAGCTTGGGTCTTGCACCATCGTGATGGCGAAATCATTGCCATTGACTGGGTTAGTGCACCTAGTACTTAATCTAAACGTGAAGCCAATCTAATCTTCGCAACACAATTCCTTCTCGAAGCGCCCAAGGACATATCTCAACTCTATCAATATCCAATATATTCATCACAGAACGAGCAACTATTGCGCCAGCTACAATCTGTTGGGCCCTACTTGCCGAAACTCCTGGCAAATTAGCTCTTTCTTTTTCGCTCATGATTGCGAGCTTTTGAGTCATTGCCTCTAAATTTGCAATCTCTAGGTATTTTGGATTTTCGTTAAACCAATGCCCTGAAAGCCGAGCTAGAGTGCGAAACGTCTTACTAGTTGCGACAAAGTGATGTGCATCGTGCGAGCGAAGATTGACTGAAAGTTTCTCATCAAGTTTATGTTCAACGAAACTCTCCAAAAATTTTACGTCTTTTAAAGAATACGGGTCACCACTCAAAAAATCTCTCGTCAATCGCGCAGCGCCTAAAGGTAATGAAAGCGTCGCTTCAGGTCCTTCATCTTTTCCAGATGCAATTTCTAAAGAACCACCTCCAATATCAAGAACTAAGATTTTTCCGGCCGACCACCCCAACCAACGTCTCACCGCTAAAAACGTCATACGTGCTTCTTCATCACCCGTAAGAATCTGCAAATCAATGTGGTGTCGATTACTTATCTCTTGGATAATGAGTTGGCCATTTTTGGCATCTCTTATTGCAGAAGTCGCAAAAGCTAAAATCTCATCAGTATTATTTTTATTTGCATGAGCAACGGCCCCGGCAACTGCCTCATGAAGTAACGTGATGCCTTCATCTGATATCGAGCCTGCTTTATTGAGGAACTGTGTCAACCGAAGTTCGACTTTAAAGTTAGTGGTGGGCGATGGCCTGGCACCAATGTGAGCATCCATAATTTGAAGGTGGATGGTGTTTGATCCCACATCCAATACGCCTAATCTCACAAGTCAAACCTATCGTTTGGCAGGCAACTGGTTCCCGATTTTAAGATTTTGCTACTCACTGCCATAATTGCCGCTGGTCGAAAGATCGATGCGTGCTTGCACGTAGGCCTCTCTAGCTCAGTGGTAGAGCAGCGCACTTGTAATGCGCAGGTCGTCAGTTCAATCCTGACGGGGGGCTCGTAGTTTTAGGTAAGGAGGAAAACATGCCTTCCTTTCCACATGAAAAGTTTGCCGATGCTTTAGCTGCAAATGCGGAATATGTTCAAGGATTTACATATTCAGGGCTTACCGGAGTGGCTCAACGCGGTTTAGCCATTGTTACCTGCATGGATTCGCGCATTACCCCATTGTCCGTAGTTGGTATGAAATCTGGAGATGCAAAGATATTACGTAACGCTGGCGCCCGTGTAACTGAAGACGTTTTGCGAACTCTTGTCCTTGCAACATATTTACTTGGCGTTAAACGTATTTTAATTATGCCGCATACGAACTGCCGCATGGCCATGGGTGCAGAGTCTGATATTCATGAAATTATTCTGAAAGAACATGGCGTCGATACTCGTAGTCTTGAATTTGGGATAGTTTCTGATATCACTCAAGCGTTAATTTCTGATGTGAATCGTGTACGAAAATATCCTTTACTCAATGATGGAGTAGTCGTAGGTGGTGCAATTTATGACGTTACTTCAGGCAAAATTACTCCAGTTGATTGTTAGTTCTGCGCACAGGCATTCGTGTAACCGGATAACTCAAATCCGTTAAGAACTGCAGAATCACGGCATTCATAAGATCAGGCTTTTCCTTCACAACAATATGCGAACATCCGGGAATAACAGCAAGCTGTCCAAATGGTATTGCTTCATACAAGAGTACAGAGTGTGAAAGATCTACCACGTCGTCGTCACCAACTAAAACAAGTACTGGACATTGAATTGTTGAGATTTCTGCCACATTAAGCGTTGGTTCGCTTGCCCAAATTGTAATCATGCGTTCTGTCTTTTCTAACAAAGTATGTGGGGCATCAGGTGAAATTAAATTGTATTCGGCTTGATCATCAGGTGAAATTAATACATCTCCGAAAGACTGAACAACTCCACTAAAGTGATAATTTGCACCAATGGCGACAACCGATTTCACGAGCTCTGGCCGCTGTATTGCAACCATTAAGGCGATGACTCCTCCATCACTCCAGCCAATCAAATGTGCGGGCTCTTTGACCGCATCCTCTAAATAAGCGATTGCCTCTTTTGTTTGAAACTCAAAATGCAAACTGCCCTGTTGATCTCCAGTAAAGCCATGTGCAGTTCGATCATAGGCGAAAATGTGAAAGTCATTTTCAAGTGGAGGCACCATCAAATAATTCCAGCTAGCAGTACTACTCAAGCCACCGTGAAGCAGTACGACTGCCTCACCATCATTTTCCCATTCGTAATTATAAATTTGGTGCCCACGCAGGTTCACGTATTCTGGCATTACATCGAATCCATAATATGTCGATTACCCCGATCAAAAGTCAGATAATTCCAAGTCCAATCCGCCAAAGTGCCAATTTTATTGTGTCCACCCAAAAGATAGAACAAGTGTAAAAATAACCACGCATACCAAGCTGGGATACCAACTAATTTGAAGTTCTTAACTTCTACGATTGCCTTATGGCGCCCAATAGTTGCCATCGAACCTTTATCTCGGTAGATAAATGGCAACAATGGCGCTTCCTCTAAAACGCGTTGTAGCTGCCTTGCAACAAATTTTCCTTGTTGCAAGGCAACAGGGGCAACCATTGGCAAGTAGCGCTCATCTTTGCCCTTTATTCCAGCGATATCACCGATTGCCCAGATGTAAGGATAGTTTTTGACTTGGAGTGTTTGCTCAACATCGATACGCGAATCGATTAAAGGAAGGTTCAATTTTGTAGCCGTTGGTTCTCCTTGTACGCCAGCGGCCCAGATTGTTACCTCTGAAGGAATAGATTCTCCATTTTTAACTTCAATCATTCGAGGCGTAATTGCCGCAACTGCTGTATTCAAACGAACTTTTACGCCAAGTTTTTCGAGATCTTTTTTTGTTCGTGCGCAAAGGCTTGCCGAAAAACTAGGCAATAGACGCGGTCCTGCTTCGATTAAGTAGATATCAATATGGGCAGCAGCATGAGCTTGATCATTTTTTAAAGGGCCGCGAACAAGCTCGGCAAAGGCTCCGGCCATTTCAACCCCTGTTGGCCCACCACCGACAACGGCTATTGATAAAACTGTGTCATCTTCAAAACGACAGAGATCTTCAAAGCGACGCATAACTTCGGCGCGAATTGTGATGGCCTCATGAACACTTTTCATTCCAAAAGCATGCTCATGCACGCCAGGAAGACCGAAATCGCTCGTGGCCGATCCCAGCGCCACGACAAGGTGATCGAACTCAAGGATTTCACTGCTATCTAACTTTACGGATTTGTTTTTGTGGTCGATTGAAATAGGAGAGCCCATTCGAAAAGCAACTCCCGATTTACGAAGTGCGCCTCGAATTGGATGAGCGACATGATCGGCTGCAAGACCTGCAGTTGAAACTTGATATAAAAGTGGTAAAAAGGTTTGGAAATTATGCCGATCAACTAGTGTGACGTCGGCAAATGCGGCCATGGCCTTAGCTGCGGTTAGGCCCCCAAAACCGGCACCTAGGATCACCACGCGCGGTTTTTCGAGTGTCTTTTGCATGCACCTGAGTCTAGGCTTTGAACTATGCGCCAACCAGTCGAACGCCATAAATACCTTGTTACTGGCGCATCAGGATATGTAGGAGGCCGCTTAGTTCGGATATTAGTTGAAGAGAACTTTGATGTAAGAATCCTGGTGCGCGATCGTAAAAGAGTTCTTGGCCAGCCTTGGGCTCCTTCAGTTGAAATTATTGAAGGAAGTGCAGAAAATCGCGCCGACTTAGATGCTTCGTTGGCTGGAGTACATACCGCATATTACTTACTGCACTCTATTAATTTAGGTCCGAATTTTGACGAGATAGAAGCTGACATGGCGCGGAGCTTCGCCCTTGCCGCCGAAGCAGCTGGCGTAAAACAAATAGTCTATTTAGGTGGCATCGCAAACGATAAAAAAATTAGTAAACATTTGGCCTCGCGTGTTCGTACAGG
>JAYTTL010000174.1:0-6222 GCA_043745325.1 Actinomycetes bacterium | reverse complement strand
TGTATATCTACCTCTGCTACACCGGTTGCATCTCCATCGACTAATTCCGAACCAGTGATTTTTTCTGGCATTTTAATAATTAGTTTTCCATGAACCATATTCATCCCACAAGCAAAATCAAAGGTACCTTCACGATCGGGTGTAAAAGTTACTCGTGTGCTTTTAAATGCTGGCAGATCGGAAATGATTCCAAAACTTGAAATTATAACTTGCTCAGTGCATGAACCGCTCTCTTGACGATCAAATATAATATTAAGAGGTACACCCAAAATCGCTTCAATCGTACTGGGTGAATAGCCACCTTTTACGGTCACGGTAATGCTTTGTGTCGAACCCGTGTTTTCGGTCTGTGTAGATCGACGTGGGCCAAAGAAAAACCAAACTTGAAACACCAACAAAGAAAAACTAATAAGGATTACAACAACGTCGGATTGATTCACGGCCACCTCTCCTGAGAAGAATATTACATTCGGTGTGCCATAGGAAGGAGGAACAGGCCAACATTTAAAGCAGTAAGAGAGCCGATTAGAACTACATATGGTCGGCTTGTCGCTCTTCGAATGTTGGGTGCGCGATATCGGCGAATAGTAATTCGACGCACGGTATAAAGAGATCCCCATAGCCCTAGGGCCAAGATTATAAACTGCAAAATTCGAATTGTGTCATTTCCAACTAGCGCAGTTGGTCCAATGGCATTGCTGCCAAAAATTGAAGCCACAGAGTAATAGATGGATTTACCCTCTGCCAATAGATGAAAAAGATTATGCGCAACATGGCCAGCGATATCTAGGGGAATTAAGGCATAGCCAAAACGCGCAAAGTTTTTGATCCAGTTTTCATCATTTTTAGTCGCTGCAATTTTTGCACTAAGCGTGAGAAATGATACTGGAAGTGTAACTCCGAGGGCAAAGACAACTGTGAATATTATTGCCGTATTTGTTATTCCAGTAAATTTCTCAACGGTTGTTAGAATTTGCTCCCAGATCTCGAGCATTGTGACATTTTGAATGAGTACGATTCCCATAATTGCCATTGCTAAAAATGACTCTTCAATTTTTGGAGTTTTAATAAACCACAGCTCTTTTGTTGGCGGACGCAAGGTCAGAGTGATTGCATCATTTGGGCAGTTCTTGATGCAGTTAGCACACAGCGTGCAGTTTGCATTTGAATCCATCGTCCGAGGAAACATAAAGAGTGGGCAGGCAGGCGCCTTTTCTGTACCGTTAAAACAGGCGGCTTTAGCTTCGCAGGTTTGACAAATATCGGTATTTGCTCGAAGTGCAATCATTCCAGTCCGAGCATAATTACCTGAAAGTCCGCCAAGGAAGCACAAGTATCGGCAAAAAGTTCTTCGCTGGAAAAATGCGCCTGAAACAATTACGGCAAAAGTTATCAGGAGTAAGAGAATTCCTGATCCCCAAGGTGAAGAAACAATTCCAAAGACATGGTCAGCCCAAGTGATTGCAATGAAGGATGCATCGATGATCCAGATGCCATATTTTTTGAGAAAAGCCGGCACTGGTCGATTGACTCCCACCAGTTTTTGAACAAAGTCTGAGAGCGTCGCAAATGGGCAGATTGCGCACCAAAACCTGCCCACAAATAGAAAGAGAATCGGAATGAGCGGCCACCACAAGACCCACATGAGGGCGGTTCCAGGATTCTCGTGTGCGCTACTGGGACCGGCGAGAAGTTCGTAACCAATGAGACCAAACACGGCTGCAACAGGAATTTGAAAAACTTTAGGAAAATACTTGCTCTTCATTACCGCTTTTACTGCGGGAAATTTCAGTAAATCCAAGCCTTTAGACTCGTTGGATTCGTCGGTTACACCTCCTGCATCTTGGATGGTGTTCATAGCGTGGTAGCACGCTCATTTCGACCTCTCTGTTTGAGCTCTTTGATTTTTATATCTTTTCGTTTAAGAAAAAAAGCGCTAGAAAAAACAATTGAAGAAGCCAAACCGAAAACTCCAAGAGTCGCCGCTAGTGGCCGATCTCCTTCGGCATGATTTTCATTTGGTGTCGAGTGATCCATGCCCGGCATATTTGGCGCCATCTCGCTCTCATTGGCACTCACTGAAAACCCCAACCCGAGGGCCAAAAGTATGCCTAGAACTGCCACCGAGACCGTAATCTTCCGCTTCATTTCTCACCCCTATAAGCCACCAAAAAAATTTCTTGGTCTTATTCTGGCAAAACAGCCAAAAGTAATGATGTGGTTTCTATAAAGATTCAATTAAGTTGGTCCTGCGTGAATGTGATCTCGGCAATAGTCCTTCCAATCCCGACTTGAGATTTGCCACTCTGATCGAAGGATTGAGGATTAGAGTATGCATATGAGTACCACGCCAATTCGTTCCGAAATCTTTGATACTGGAAATCCTGAAATAAAATCAGCTCGAATCGTAATCGACGCGAGCACCCAAAAGATTTTCGATATTCTGAAAGACCCAAAGCGCCACCAAGAAATTGATGGAAGCCAGACAATCACCGAAAATATAAGTGGGCCAGCGCAGTTAACTCTGGGCTCGAAATTCGGAATGAAAATGCATTTAGGAATTGATTATCGAATTCTCAATACGGTCGTAGAATTCAAAGACAATGAATTGATAGCATGGCGGCACATGGGCCGTTGGCGCTGGAGATATCGATTGGAAGCGATATCCGATGAGAAGACGCTTGTTACCGAGAGTTTTGATGGAAGTTTTGCACCAGTTCTCTCAAAATTGTGGCTACGTATGAGAAAGGCATATCCGTGGACTCAGAAGGCCGTGGCCAAATCTTTGGTACGCCTAAAAGCCGCTGCCGAAAGCCCTTAAATTTCGAGTATTTCAAAGCATGAACGTAAATCTCAAGTAGACTCCGCGAATGAGTTTTGAATCGATTATTTTAGGTATTGTGCAAGGTATCACCGAATTTTTACCGATTTCATCCAGCGCACATCAACGCATTGTTGGTTTATTTTTTAGTAACGCTCAAGATCCTGGAGCCCGCTTTACGGCAATAACCCAGATTGGCACCGAATTAGCGGTACTCATATTTTTTAGGCATGACATTAAGAGAATTATCGTTGCCTGGTTTGCGCAAGTGATTCTGCGGAAAGCTTTAAAAGCTGATGAAAAACTTCAGGCTCGAATGGGTTGGCTCATTATTATTGGTTCTTTACCGATTATTGTCTTGGGCTACCTTGGGCAAGAGATTATTGCAAATGATTTTCGCTCGCTCTGGTTAATTGCCAGCGTGATGATCATCTTTGGCATTATTTTAGGCTTGGCAGATTACTACGGGAAAAATACTCGTGGCCTTAAAGATCTGACTTCCTCACATGGTATTTTCTATGGGCTCGCCCAATCACTTGCCTTAATTCCAGGCGTGTCACGCTCTGGTGCCACAATTGCGATGGGCCGTTTGCTTGGCTATAGCCGCGAGGCCGCACTGCGTTACTCATTTTTATTGGCTCTGCCGGCCGTATTTGGAAGTGGCCTATACGAACTCAAAGGTGCATTTGGAGATAATGCAGGAGCGCAGGTCTTTTCCTTAAGTGAAACCTTCGTCGCAACCAGTATCGCATTTGTTGTGAGTTATGGCGTGATTGCTTGGTTACTTAAATATGTAGTCACAAGGAGTTTTATGCCATTCATTATCTATCGCATTGTTTTAGGTACAACGCTTTTGATATTACTTTCTGCCGGAGTTATTAATCCTTAGATTTTACGAATTTAACTACCCGGGCTCACCGTAGACATATTGAAATCTTTAATGACTAGTGGCGGTGTTGCCATATTGGACATATTTCCAGCCCATTCACGTGGCTGAGTCCATTCGGTTGCACCTGCATGGGCAATGCGATTGAGCGCTGAAACAGGAGAGTCATTCCAACGGAAGTTGTTGGTAGCGCCAACGACTTCGCCCCCTTTAACATGGTAAACACCGTCTCGGGTAAGACCGGTAAGAAGTAATGAGTTTGGATCGACCATGCGGATATACCAGAAAGTTGTGATCAATAGACCGTTATCAACTTTCTTTACTAGATCATCCAGAATACCTGCTCCTCCATCGACTTTAATGATTGCATTCTCACCAATCGGTGTGAAATCTAGTTCTGTTAGTTTCGCACTTGCGCGTGTTTGGATGAGTGCTTGTAAAACCCCATCTTTAAACCAATCAATGTGTTTAATCGCTTGGCCATTATCAAAGACCGATGAGTAAGGCGAACTCACTGCCGTACCAACAAAGCGTGCCGCTGGAAGTTGCTTATATTCAGGATCGCTAAAGAACTGGAAACCAACGTTAGATAGTTTTTCTCCAATTCGAGTACCGCCACCTTTTTTAGAGAACACTGACTGACCTTCATGCGCATCTCGCGCACCTGATACCCACATCATGTAAATAAATAAGTCGGCAACCGAACCTGAAGGAACAATTGTGTCGTATCGACCGGCGGGCATATCAACCTTGGTGCTCTGCCAGGTTAAGCGTTGGCGAATCTGCGCATCAATGGATGCGACGGAAACATCTTTAAAGTCACGGGTTTCAACACCATTCCATGTAGAACGGCTGCGATCATGGGATTTACCGGTCATCTCCACACGGCCAACGGGTGAATCTTTTCGAAGTCGTAAGCCGCCCTTTGATCCGATCCATGTTGTTTCATGCGTGTGCTCTGAATACCCAAAGAGCTCTATCTTGTCAGCCACCGAGCGAGAGAACATATCACCAAGGGCTGGTGCAAAGGTAGAAAATACCTCTGGACCTGTTGGAATATGGGGCGCTGCCCAATCACCAATAGTCAGATTGTTTGCAAGTGGTGCGTAATCCTCGGCCTTGCCTGCCGCCTTTGCAGCAGAAATCGCATCGGCCAATAACCTTGGAACATCAGCGAGAGTTACATCGGTACGAGTAAGGCCCCCCGAAGCCATGCCACCTTCTACTGCGACGAAAGCAATTACTGTGACGCTACGTTCTTGAATAACACCATTAGTTGTCAGCGTACTGCCGGCCCAACGCAAGTTTGCCTGAGTCTTATCTTTGACAACAACAATGCAGTCATCGCATGTAGCGCTCGATGTAATTTTTTCAATTAAGTCCTGTGCAGAAATCATTTTCCAGCCTCCGCAACGGTATTGAGAATATTTACTTTGTCGAAAATTGCCGCTGGGCAACCATGGCTAACGGCTGCCACTTGCCCTGGCTGGGCCTTACCGCAATTAAAAGCGCCACCTAGAACATACGTTGATGGTCCGCCCACAACTTTCATGGAGCCCCAGAAATCAGTGGTCGTTGCTTGATATGCAACATCTTTAAGTTGTCCAACAATTGTGCCATTTTTGACGCGGTGAAACTGTTGGCCCGTAAATTGAAAGTTATAGCGTTGCATGTCGATGGACCAAGACTTGTCGCCTTTAATAATAATTCCATCTTCCATCGACGCAACCATCTCATCATATGTTGGCCCAGTTGGATTTGCTGCCAACGAGACATTTGGCATGCGTTGAATCGGGACGTGCGCAGGGGAGTCGGCAAAGGCGCAGCCGTTGCTGCGATCTCGGTTAACTCGCGCGGCTATGCGGCGATCTAATTGGTAGCCAACTAGTACACCATCTTTGATGAGATCCCACTGTTGGGCCGCAACACCTTCATCATCGAAACCAACGGTGCTCAATCCATGGGCGGTACTGCGATCGCCCGTGACATTCATTAAGGATGAGCCGTACTGCAATGTATTTAATTTATCTGGCGTTGCAAATGAGGTACCGGCATAGTTGGCTTCATATCCAATTGCGCGATCGAGTTCCGTTGCATGGCCGATTGATTCATGAATTGTTAGCCAGAGATTAGAGGGATGAACAAGGACATCGTAAAGGCCCGGCTCAACTGAGGGTGCGGCAACTTTTTCGGCCAAAAGTGTCGGTAGTTCGGCAATCTCGGCATCCCAGTCCCAATGTGAATTACTCATCCACTCCCAACCAAAACCGGCGGGCTGTGCCAATGTTCGCATAGATTCAAAACCACTTGCACCAATTGAGATCGCTTCAATCTGAGTTTGAATCCGTACACGCTGTTGAGTGGTGCTTGTTCCATAAGAATCGGCATAGTGCTTCTGCTCTTTAACGTACATAGTGTGGGCCGAAGTGTGATTAACAGTCTCTGTTTTCAACAGCTCGTTACTCAACTGTGCTAGGCGATCTTTCTTATCTGAATCTGAAACCGCAAATGGATC
>JAYTTL010000173.1:0-1711 GCA_043745325.1 Actinomycetes bacterium | reverse complement strand
CATCAACCATAACGCCGCCACTTTGAATCGCCCCAATTCCCGAACTAGTACCCGCTTCATAGTCTGCAAGTAATTTTAACGCTGAGGCAAAATCTTCTTGAGTTGGAGTAAAAATTTCATGGCATGGTCCGATTTGGCTGGGATGAATCAACCACTTTCCATCAAAACCCATTGCATATATCGCTTTCGCGCTTTTTTCAAAAATATCTTTATTTTTATAGTCAACAGTTGGACCATCGAAAGCTAGTTTGCCTGCAGCTTTTGCGGCTATCAATACGTTCATTAACGCATGTGAGATTAAATCGTTATTTAAATTATTAATTTCAAGGCACGGCGCTCCGATATCAGCTAAGAAGTCGAGTGGCCCAAAGGAGAGTGACGCGACCCGAGGAAAGGTTGCGATTTCGCTGACATTAATTAATCCTTGTGCACTTTCAATTTGAGCGTCAATGAGAATACTTCCCAAACTTATTCCAAGTTCACTCTCAATTGCCAAAAGTTTAGAATCAATCCACTCAAGATCAGCACGTGAATGTACTTTGGGCACAATTATTGAATAAATCGCTTTACTTACTCCGATTGAAAGCAAGTTCAGATCGGCTTGAATATCCGAACTTCCAACTTGATTAATTCGAATGCTGACCAATGGCGCAAAAAAACTCTTGTCCTGACCATCGAGTGCCTTAGAAATATTTGCTCGAGCGGATTCTCTTGCCGAAGGAGCCGTCGCATCCTCTAGATCAAAGAAGATTTGGTCTGCACCTAAAGTCAACGCTTTTGCAATCATTTCTGGCCGCCCAGCCGGAACGGCCAATATTGATCGCCGCGCCCTTGTTTGCTCTGCCACAGGTCAATCTTAACTCTGACGCATGCAGCAGTGATTACCATTAATAATGACAGTATTGAGTATGCAGTTACACCTATCGACTTCGTTTATGATGTTGAAACGTAGTATTTTGGTAGGAAATAGAAAGAAAGGTAGGATGCGCAGGTTCAATAAAACTAAATCAGCGCGCGTAGCTCAACGGATAGAGCATCTGACTACGGATCAGAAGGTTGGGAGTTCGAATCTCTTCGCGCGCACTGTTCGACCTCTCTCGCCTTTCACTTGAGGGGTCGGACTTCTTTTAGTTAAACTGGCATCAAGTCCATCGATACTTCATGCGTAATGTTTTTCTTCAGTGAATGTGATTGTTTTTAAGCTCGACACCGATAACCACGAGATCGTTAATGCCCGTGTTCTCAATTGTGTGCTTAGGTAGCGATTCGGAAAAAAGTACCTTTGGAAAGACAGTATCTGGATTTGCGCTCTTCCCTTGAGGGCTGGATCGCGCGCGATGTGGAGTGCAACTCGACGGATGATCTCTTGTGTTGATCATGCGGTTATAAGCAATCCGCTGGAGAATCAGATAACGAAAATAACAGTGGAACCTCTACAAGAGGCAGAAAAATCTTTGAATCGGGGAACTGCAGGTTGACCCGAAAGTAATGTCGGATATGTCCGCTCATCCAGAAAACTATTCACTCATGGTCCACACAATGGAATTTCCAGAGGGAACCGTCATGGGTTCTCTTGGGTAAAATTTAGATATTGTTGATTCGGTTATTGTTCGCTCTCTTAACGCACCTTGGAAAATGTACTTATAGTCCTCTAATTAAATTGGAAATCAAGGCTATTACTTCAAAACTTTAGCACTTGGATTTCTGGGCG
>JAYTTL010000172.1:0-23751 GCA_043745325.1 Actinomycetes bacterium | reverse complement strand
CATTATCTTTGGAGGCCCAATGGCCAGTTTTTAAAACCAGATTATAATATCGTTTGCCAATTTCATTTTCTTTGATCATACTGAGATAACGAAGTTCTTCATCCAACAAAGTCTTATATTCCACCATTTCTAATCTTTTCAGGATACGGCGCTTGAAATCGAAGGGTCTACGTTTATACGCTCTTTTCATATGTGTAGAAGAACATAAATATCCATCGTTTTCCGACCCAAAATGTGAACCGACATAGTATTTTTTGTGCTTACGATCAAACCAAAGATACACAAAACCACTTCTTTTTTTCATTTTTACTCCATAAGTTTAATGCCTATGGAGCTATTTATCACTATGGTTTGGAGGGGTTAAAAGGGACAAATCAGAAAACCCCGCCGTCTAGATCGCTCAAGAGCATAACCGTACCGTTGCTCTGGAAAACTTTATTGGCAACAAACGTCACGGCGGTAAATCCATTTGTTGAGTTGCCGACCAGAACGTCTCCTGCCGCAATTGTCGTAAGTCCCGTGCCGCCGTATGAAGATGCCAGGGCGGTTGTCAGCGTCAAAGTGTTAGCAATGATTGCCGACGAAACGGTCGAGTTTGCAGTGATGTTTGTTACTGTTGGGCTGGAAATAAACGCGCCCGTATTTAAATATGATTTTAACGTTGCCCGAATATAACCAACACCAGCCGTATCGACGGTCGTTGTTGGTTCAATCGTGGTGTTGGCAAACAGTTCATATACAAGCGCCGATGCGTCCCAGGCAAATCCCGTGAAACGAGCCGCCCCGTCGTTGTACGCGCCATAAAAACCGATATCTAAAAGCACGCCAGCGTTGTTACGAGCCAGTTTGATAAATGGGTCGGCAACGGTAAGATTGGTGGCGTCGATCTGAGTCAGCGTGCCAGAGACCGTTAAGTTACCCGAACAAACAATGTCCTGAACAGACAGCGCCTGAGGATTGAGAGATGACGTAAAAGTCGAGTTGGCAACCGTCAGGCCGGTCTGAACAATATTCGTGTTGACAGTTGTGTTGCCAATAAACAGCTTGGTCGTGTTGAGCGTGACGTTTGCGCCCATATTGACCGCGCCCGTCTGGACGTTGGACGTAACAGTCGAGTTGGCAATTGCAAAAGTAAGCGAGTTGAAAAACGCATTGACCGTGGAGTTGCCCTGGAAAATCGTCGTGGTATTAACGGTTGTGTTTGCGCCGATATTTAAAGCGCCAAGCTGGAGGTTTGATACAAGCGTCGAGTTGGCAAAAGTTATACCCGTGGAATTCTCTACCGCGTTGACAGTCGAGTTACCAACGAAAATGGTGGTGGTACTGACAAAGACGTTTGCCCCAACGTTTAGCTGACCGAGCTGAAGGTTCGAAGAAACGGTCGAGTTAGCCAGCGCCAAGTTTGTCGAATTGAAAGTGCCGTTGACCGTCGAGTTGCCCACAAACACTGTGCTGGTACTGACAAAGACGTTACCGCCAATATTCAACTGACCGAGTTGAAGGTTTGATGAAAGGGTCGAGTTAGCTAGAGCAACGGTACCGAGGTTGAAATAAGCGTTAGCCGTCGTATTACCGACAAACCAAGCCGTCGAGTTACCCGAAACGTTCGCGCCAACGGCAACCGAACCTGTACCCAGAACCGAGTTGATGGTCGAGTTTGCAAAAGTTATACTTGTGGAATTCTCAACCGCGTTGACTGTGGAGTTACCGACGAAAATTGTGGTGGTACCAACGGCAACGTTTGCGCCGATATTTAAAGCGCCGATCTGAAGATTCGAAGTGATGGTCGAGTTGGCGAGGTTTAGGCCCGTCTGGGTATGCGTCGTGTTGATCGTCGAGTTACCGGCAAACAGCGTCGTCTGCGACAAAACGACGTTCGCGCCAACCTGGATGGCCGTCGAGTTGATGACCGAGACACCGCCCACGGTAAACGTGTTGGCCAGGGTCATGTTGTTTGTTGATTTGTCGAACGTAAAACCCGCGACGCCGCCCAAAATGCCGGAGTCGTTAAACTGAACCTGAGTGTTCGTGCCGCCTGGGGCCGAAGTCGAATACGAGGTCCAGAAACCGTTACCCAATAGTACATACGGGGCAGACTGTTGTGCGGCGGTCGGTTTGGTGATTGTAAACGTAACAGTCGAGTTGGCCAGAGACACCGCAGAAGAGTTGGCGATAGTATTGACCGTCGCGTCACCCATCATGATTTTATCGATCATGTTGGTAGAATTGGTCACGAGGGCTTGGTTGGCTGTCAGAGTGCCAGGAACACGTTTGCCAACAATAGCGACAATAACACCGTTAGACCCAATATAGCCCACGTCTCCATTCGCCGTATAGGCAAACTCGCCGTTGGCGAGAGAACCTGGAATGGACGTAAGTAAACTACGCTTTAGGAGAATGGTGGATGTCATTGATGGTCCTTATTTGGCGGGGGGTTTAACATCCTAAAATTCGCCACCGTCCCATAATTCATCCATCACCGTTATAACTGGTCTTTTTATTCTTACTTTATTTATATTCTTGGAAATTTGAGTTGAAATTCGTACCTGAAGCTTCTTTTTTTGGGTAATTCTAACCTTTTCGATAGGCATCTTAGTATGTTACCTCCGGTGTGACCGTGGCGATGCCCTCGACAATCCGGCTGGTTTCTTGGTCGTTGTAAATAATTTCCGCGTCGTAGACGTACCGGCCTGGAACGATATTGGTGGTATAACTACTCGTCATAGTCAAAACCAACATACCGCCCGAGACGTTGGCGGTAAAAACATAGGAATTGCTCGACTGGTAGTGTTTGCGCATTTTGGCAGCGCCTGTCCATCCAGCCGTATTGGCGGCATCGTCGTTGGCATCGAACAGGTCTATTTCCAGATTGAAAGGCGACCCCTGATCAATGACGATATCAAAACGTGTTGCCATTTTAGACCAATAATCCGTTTCTTGAAAAGCTGATATTATTATTAGCGTAAGTTGGAGTATAGTTTAAAAGGACATGGGTCGCGTTGGTGGTCGAGGTGTAGGCTCCCAGGTCGGTATTGGAAATAATTCTGCCCCATTCGGTCAACGAAGCATCACCCGTGGCATCGTAATCCATGACGACGACTTTCGAAGACATATAGTTGTTGGCGTTGGTGCATTTGATGGTAATCAAATATTCGGCCAGCCGGTATTGTGATTTGAGAAAACTATCGAGCAACTGAGCCGAGACGTTGGTCGTCGTGGCGGTACCATAATAGACTTGGTTATTTGAAATCGTGCCGGAATTGAAAACCGTGGTTGTTGTCGCGGTACTCAGAACCAACGACGTGGCGTTGATAATGGCGTTGACGGTCGAATTGCCGACCCGAAGTGTCGTGCCGTTAGCGGCGACGTTGGACCCGTTGACAAAAAATCCTAAGCCGTTGGCGACCGTGCTACCAATGATCATCGTCGTGGTATTCATGATCACGTTGACGGTCGAATTGCCGACCGTGATCTGAGTATTGACGATGACACTATTGGAGGTGATCAACGGAGCGTACAACGAGGTAATGTTGGCCGTTGTACCGTTGAAATTGTCGGATTCAAACATCGACGAATTGGCCGTCGAATTGATCGTCGAGTTACCAATAGAAAGAAATCCGGCAGTCAGAGCGATGTTTGCCAGAAACAGACCCGAACTGTTGGCGAAGACGGTATTTCGGACAATGAACTGACTGTTGTCGATAATGACGTTGGCGGTCGAGTTGAGAGAAAACACCAGGGCTTGGTTGTTACCAGCGACGTTGATAGTCGGTGTCAGGGTATTATAAAGAGAATAATTACCAGTTTGTAACAAAGTCGTGCCGACCGTGTTAGAAACAGTAACGTTGGCGGTTGAGTTTCCTGTGACAATGGTCACGACGCCTTGGGTCGAAACAGAAGGATTGACGGTTAGGGATGCGACGGTTGAGTTAGTCAGGGTCACGACGTTGGCGGTCGAGTTGCCAAAATAAGAATTGCCAACAACAAAAACGTTGGACGAAATAGTCAGGTTGGCCGAAGCCTGGACGTTGCCGCCCCGTAGCGTTGCGCCAAACAACGTCAGCGATCCGAAAATACCGTTGACATAGGCATTACCCGTCGTCACAGACCCGTTGGCCAGCGTGTTGGCGGTAACAATTTCTGTCGCCAAAGCATTGACCAGATCGTTGGTCCGAGCGATATGTATTACCCAGGTATCTGTACTAGTATTTACAATCGCAAGAGTTTTTGACATTAATTCTTATTTTCCGTTTTTTCGAGGAATTGAGATACTAAGGCTTTAAGTTGATCAATGTCATTCTGCATACTAGCCATCACCGCTTCTTTTTTCTTCCTTTCAATTGCCATCTTATAAATCTGGTAGTCTTTCTCATCAGTATTTATCAAAGCCCCACAACTGTTCCGGATGTAATTATGTTTCATGGTTGTCTCCGAGGTATTTATCGATCATTTTTTGCGGCGCTGAGGAAATTTAAACTCGGGTTGTTCAGAGGGTTGATCAAATCGCTTGATCTCTTTATCTGTGGCATGGCGAGTGGGGTTGACGCCATCATGAATAAGCTTGGCGTGCCAGACAACGTGTTTAGAGTTATGATCGACTTCGGGTTCGGGATGGATACGAACTCTTGCATTCTTATGTAGAACGACTTCGTGTTCGTGTTTATGTTGACTAGCTGGTCTGGTATAAAGCGCATGACTGCCTTCCGGCACATGAATACGAATCAGGTGCTTGTAAGGAGTGAAATCATGATGAACATAATCATCATCATCATCATCGACAGCATCATCAGGAGGTTGATCCTTCAATTTTCCGTAATGTTTTTCAAGTTCGCCTTTGCCATCATGAAATTCATGGGGTTTGATTTTTCCGCTGTAGTATTGGTCTTCCAGGTCTTTGACAGCAGCATGGTGCGCTAGATGATCGGAGTGGGAGGAATCGTAGTGGGAAGAACCTAATTTTGTTCTATTTTTGTAGTGATGAGCGCTGCCAGGGGGTGTCATGCTAAAATTTTGAGCAACTCCCTTAGCCAAACTTGTGCTGGTATACGCTGGCAATCTAAAGCTCTTCAACTTATGATGTTCGGGGGTGAACGAAATACCCGAAAAAACGTGCATGTCAGACGGTGTTTTGTTCAGTTTGATGGCATGTGATAACTGTTTGTCAATACGTTTAAGTTCGGGTATTTCGCTGGGGTAAATGTTAACGCCGGACATTTTTTTGGAATGAGGAATCTTGGCGCGGGACTTCTTTAGCAAATGTGCATTTAGGAATCTTGATCGTGATCCCGTATAAGAGGCGATGGCATCGGAAGCGTCAACATTATCATCCTTATAAGTAGCCAGATGTTGATTGGCATGATGAAAATAGGGCGAGTCGGTTCGATTTGTATCCGCAACATCGCCATCCATATGAGCATTGTATTCGGGATGGTGTTTGAGCCAGTATTGTTCTTTGATATCCTTTTTGACAGGTTTCTGGGGATCGTCAGTCATGCCCTTGCGGATAAACCCGATGAACAATATCTGTTCTTTCTTAGGAAATTTAATAAAGTCTCGGAGTTTCTTCATCGGTTTACGCTTTTTCCTTGGGCATCTTGCCGTATCGCATAATAATATAAGAAAGTAGCTTGTCTTTTGACTCTTCGGTCCAATCCACACATACCCAATCGATAGTCAGATTTACTTTTGCCGGAAAATTAACTTCGTCATTTTTCATTTGGCAGCTTTGAACATCGGCATAGCTGTTTTCCATATCATACGCCGCAGTACACTGGACACTTTGAAATTGGTGCAAACAAGCAATATAAGCTAATATCAACATTCAAAATCTCCGGTTAGGGCTTTATCAAAGTATACAAATCACGCAGAAACCGCCACACCACGTACATCGTCTATTTTTGGCACAATCGTCTGGTTGTTCGAGAGCATCACCATTTTCAATTGGAACGTGTCGTAGTTATTAAATTCTGACATTTGTAGATTGTAGTATTTAACAATATTAGAATTGAGCACGTTGTTAAAAGCTTGATATTTGTAGGTTCGAATACGCTCGATCAACAGTCCTGTTCCAACAAGGCCGTTGTTGGCTAGAGGATTGCCGATGATGATCTGGCTCGAATTGGTGACCGCGTTGACAACGGCAACCGCGAAGTTTGTGTTAGAGAAAAGCGGCTGGGAGATTTTGACGAGATCGCCCGCGATAAGATCGGTTGTGAACGTCGTTCCCGCACCCGTCACAATCGTTGTCGTGGCGTTGGCAACGGACGCCGTCCCCGCCAGAGTCAGGTCCGTGTTTGGAGCATTGGGAAAATTGTAGGTGTATTCGTAATAATCCGAACTATCGACCTTTGAACTGAACGCCGACGCTCCGTCGATTTGTTCGAGCAGGGTCCAGTCCTTATCATCGAACGCATCGGCATCCTTGGTGTTATGAATGCGCGCATAAACCTTGAAATCGGTTCCGGCAGGACGATATGCGGTTAGATACGAAAGAATATCTTCGGCTTCACGCTGGAGATTGTTGTCATTGTTCATGTTGACTTTGGTCGTGATGTGCTTGGCGTAGGCGTTGCCGTAGTTCGTATGTTCGTTGGTGTAGTCGTTGTTGATGACATATTTTGAATAATGCGAATTAATAATGTTCGGCTCGAAGAACGGCATCAGATAATCGTTGTTGGCAAACATATCGAAGAAATAAACAGCCGCGTTGGAATAGTCCTTGCCAATGACAGCGGTATTACCAAACGTTCCGTTGGCATACGGAATGACAAACTGGTTCGACCGCGACGGAACGACACTCGCCCTGTTTTCTTCCTTGCCGGTGTCATGGCTCTTGAAAATTTTGACCGTAATATCGGTGGCGGCGACGTTGCCCGAAATATAAAAGGCTTTCTTCGACGAAACAGTCGTGTCATCGACCGAATAGAACAGCGACCGATGCGTGACCGTAAACGCGGTTCCGAGAGGATTGTTGACGGTGATCTCGGGTTTAAGGCGGGAAGCTTCGAGATTGATAATCGAACAATTGACAAAGTTGGCGTTGGCGTTGAGTTCGGCGCGAATAACAGCATCGATGGTGTAGGTAAACGCCGCGCCGGTACCCGATGAGGTGCCGCCCGTGGTGTTAGAGACTACGACGTTCGCGCCCGTCAGCCATGCCGTGTTGACGAAACCACATCCAGCATTGGAAAGATAAACGCTCACAATGCCGCCTGTGGCGTTGGTAACGAGGTTTGCCTTGGCTGGATACCCGCCCTGAACCTGAGGCACGATGTTTTCGAAGCCCGACACGGTCAAATAATCGGTGTTCGAATAGCCTGTGCCACCGCCCCCTGAAATCACGGTGATCGTGTTGTTAACAAAACGAACAGACGAATTAGCGTTGGTGTTGGCGAGAATAAGAAGATCGTCCTTGCTGCCCAAGGCATAGGTATCAGAGATGCCGATGAGTTCGCCAACAGGAGCACGATAAAAATACGCGGCGTTGTTTGAGGTCGTGAAAGCGCCCTTGATGGTCAATTGCGTCGAACTGACAATCGAGTCGATTAGTTTGACAGCGACGTTCGAGCCGTTGACGACAACGATATATTCCTTGATGCTGTTATCGTCATTATAGATATTATAAAAACCGTTTGCGGCCTGGAATGTGACGTTGCCGTTCATGATATAATTGGCGTTGGCCGTTACGATGTTGTTTCCGGCCTGCACAGAGACCGTTAGTGGGGTGAGTTTGCCGCCAGGATAATTGATGCCCTGTTGAAACAGTTTATCACCCGCCAGGATGGTACCCATGGTGGAGCGTCGTACATCGAACGCG
The DNA here is from genome assembly GCA_043745325.1 of Actinomycetes bacterium. Taxonomy (GTDB): domain Bacteria; phylum Actinomycetota; class Actinomycetes; order Nanopelagicales; family Nanopelagicaceae; genus Planktophila. The sequence goes on along the minus strand of JAYTTL010000172.1, from coordinate 15,935 downwards.
ACATACTCCTGGGTTTCGCCAGGACTGGTCATGCGAATAATGTTGTTGGCGAGCCGAACGGGGGGAATGCCGGTGTTAAAGCGTTCAGAATATTCGGGAATGGCATTGGCTACGGCATTAACAGAAACCGGCACGCCGCCATGGGCATAACGAGCGACATAAACCGTGTACTTCAGAACAGCGTTGCTAACCGCTTTCCAGTTGTTGCGCATATATTCTGCATCGGGCGCAACGGTCGGTGTGTTTTGATTTGTTTCAAAATTGATCGTGGTGGGGGACGGATCGAAAACGTTCGGCGATATGAGATTATCAATATTAGGAACGGCGGGGCCAATATACTGATAAAGCGCCCCCGTGGATTTGTCTGGCAACGGCGCAATGGTTGTCGTGCCGATGATCCGTTCCTTCTGGGTATTTTCCCATAACAGAAAATCTTCATGACCGTCGAATTTAACAAGAATTCCGTATTCATGTTTTGTTTTTAAGAAAATTGGATTATCAAACCGGAAACGTGTGGGAGATGAAGCATCTTCGGTCGCAATGACCTCTCCCCATTCCTTCCGCGCAATTTCAAATCGCGGATGAAAGCGCGCGCCATGTTCGGTCGGCTCAGGGGGCCGGATGGTGCCCACTTCGTTGATGATCGGTACGCCGTTGACACAAGGAACAATACTCACCTCGACGCCAGGGCTGACGATATTAGAACGGTTACCCACGGCCTTTGGTTTGGCTTTAAACCAAAGGTCGATGCCCGAAATACCAGCTTCTAGAGCACCTTTAACACTCGAAGAATCAAGATAAAATAACTGAACAAAATTAAACATATATTTTCCTTATGGATTTCCGGCTGGAGTTGCAGGCAGACTTGATGTAGTCCCTCTACGAGCAATAAGTCTTGTGGCGACAGAATTCGGAGCTTGCAGAACAAACGTGCTGTATCCCGAACTTCCGAAGGATGTCTTAGCGCCGTTGGCTACAACTTGCGCTAGCCAACCCGAAAGTGCGATTGGCATAGCTAGAATAAATTCTACTTTGCCCTCAGGATTGGTGACGATACCGTGACCTAACGCTGCTATCCCAGGTTGCATAATTTGGGTCCATTGTGCCCATGCATCCGGAGCAAGAATTTGAAACGCGCCGCCCGTGACGATGGCAGAGATTGAACCGACGTAGGCGGAAACTTCCTGTCCGTCCAAATAAACTTTGTGTTTAGTGTTAGGTTTTAGGCCGGTTGCTATCAATACAATTGCCGACAGGCGCTTGCCGTTGATGGCAAATTGTTTGGAACAAGACCAGCCGTTGTTATCGAGAATTTGAAGCGTTCCTGTATAGCCCAACGGGCGCGGTGGAGTCGTTACGAGAGAGGTAACAGTGTTGACGATCACACAGGGATCGATGATCGTTTGTTTTTTTGCCTGAGCCGTCAACGGATATTCGACCAACACCTGATAATTTTTGCCACTAAGAACGGCGATATTTAGGTTATAAGTCAGACCCGTCGCGGGGTTATGATTAAAGGTTATCTTACCAGCATTTTTCACGTAATCGCTAGCAACGCGTGTGTAATTAACGTTTGTCGTAAACGAGAACCCACTTTTCAAAGCTTCGTTGCCCAAAAATGCCTTGTCTGTAGCTGTACAAACAACGACAGCATTATCACTTAGATTTGTTGATTTTACAGCCACCCCGTTTTTGTAAACAATCATGTTGATCGCAACGTTTTTGTTACTAAAGTAGATGGTCACAGGGCCGGATTTGTTGCCAAGCGTTAATGTCAGAGATTTCTTTTTTGAGCCACTTGTTGCGATATATCCATTCGACGAAGGAATAGTTTCTGTAATAGTTTTTGGAACACACCGATCTGTGACAGGTGGAGTTGTGGGAGTTGATGTGGGAGTTGTTGCGACAATCAGTACGGGTTCGGTTGCATAAGGCTGTTGAATGATAGTCTCGTCAATCCACGGCAAATTATCCACATGATGATGGATCGACCAAATAAACTTCGGGGGCACGATCCGGTTGGTTGCTTTTTGGATCAGCTTGGATGGCGACAGCAGCTTCGAGTCGGGACTGACTTTGTCGGCATCTGCCCAGCCCTTGTTGGTTTCGGTCGGGCTTTTTGAGATACCCCAGGACGTGATACCTTCCGATTCGATAGAAGCGGCATATTGAGGATTTTGTAGATCAGAATAAACTTCCGTACTAAAATCATCAGCAAAGAACCCAAACTTGAATCTGTTGAGAGTCTTGTCAACCGAACTCGGAATGATTTTATTGGTGATATTGGTTTCGAGGATCGACAGCGACACATAGTATTCCAAGTCTTTGACGCGGCGTTCCAGTTCTGCGATGTCTTCCATGGTATAAACCATCGGCTGAGACAACTGGAATTCATACGACGACAACAACAGAGCCGTCACATGCGTTTTGAGGCGTTGGTTAGACGACCGTTCGTTGGCAATTCCCGTTGCGAGCAAATCCCCGACTGCCGACGAAATGTTATCCGAGATGTTCGGATATGCCGGAACCGAGATGGTCTGGAGCTTGAGTGAATCCTTGGGATGATTTGGGGGATACCTGCGACGAGGATCGACATCAGAAATGCCTTGGAGGACATAGATATTGCCCTTTTCGCCACTGATGAAGACGCTATCGGTCCGCCCCATATATTGCTCGACCGTCGTTTCCATGGCAGAATCAGGCAACGGAAATTTCTTTTCGTTGGTTGGATCAGCCGTGTTGCCAAACGAGACAGTCTGGGAAGGATTGATCGGCGCGATGGTTGGATCGGTTGTCGGAGTAGCTGTAACTGCGACCGCTGGACGGAAGTCGAAGTTGTTCAACATATCATAATATTTGCCCTTGGTCGTGTACATCTCTGGTACTTCCAGAGACGGAACGGACGACGTGAGATTGGCAAGCGGAGTGGCATCAAGGACGGCAATCTGAGCAGTGTTAGCCGTGTTGAGATAAGAAACCGTATCGAAATAGCCTTCCGAGCCGCGCGTCAGATAATCAAACTGTACCAACATATAAGTGTTGGATGCGAGATAGGACGACGAGCGCGACCGAGGCTTGATGAACAAGTAGCCCAGATCGAGAAAATCGGTTGTCTGATTATTGTCGAGATAAAAATCTTTGGTGACGTTAAGGCTGGCCGTGTTGACCGTCGCATCACCCATATAGACAGCGCGCAACCGCAGAGCATCAGGGACACCCACCGACCAAGGACCAATCGAGGTGGCGACGTTGTTCGAACAAGCAATCTTGATAAACTTTGAACGATTTGCCGTTTTGGAAGACGACGTAATATTTCTGCGCTGGATGTTGACCGCAATCGAGTTGTTGACCGAAGTCGTGCCTTCGAGTGTGATCGCCAGAGCGTTGGAATGATACAAGCCCAGGGTTAGAATGTTGCCGTTGGAATCAACGTTGGCAGTCAGACCCGCGCGTTGGCCGAACGGAATAGGAGCGTTGCGCGGAAACACGCGCTTGAACGTACATGCCGTATTACCAAACGAGAAAACACTGTCAACCTGAAGAGCAACGGCATTAACGACGCCTGTTACCTTCTTGATCTGTGACGTTGTGGCATTGGCAATCGCCTTAACGAAGTCGCCAGCCGCAAAGTCGGAATAAAAATTTGTGCCCGTACCAATAACGAGGTTTGAGGTGGCATTGACAGAAGCGGTGCCGACCATAGCCGTGTACTGGGTCATGGTATTGCCGAGTGGCGTAACGAACAGTTCTTTCATCTGAGACGAACTCAGAATGCCGGTATACGGATAAAACTCGTTGGGACTGGCGGCAATGGACTTGACCATGATGCCGTTGTTACCAAACGCGGTGGTCTGGTCGATTGTTCGGTAGGTATAGCGGGTATTCGACGAATTCTTGAGAGATTCACAACCAGCCGGAAAAATCAACGAGTCCGTGGTTTTGCCCTGAAGAAAAGCAATATTGACGTTACTGGTAGGGCTTGATGTCAGAACTACGTCGGCAATGCCTTTGTTGGTGCCGTTGTAGTAGATGCCGCGTGCTGCCTCGAAATTCTTGCCAGCATTCATCTGAATGTTGAACAGGTATAGCCGGTAGACAGCCGAGGCATCGCCAGGAGTACCACTATCGAGAACCAAAGAACGAATTTGGCTCGTGCCAATTTTTGTGCCAGCCGGTGTGATATCGTTGGCGATCAGGGTCGTCGTATTTGAAATAAACGTTTTATTAGTATCGTAGATATCGACGTTGGCGGCGGAGTTGAACTGGAATAGTCCTCCTACCTCGTTGATCAGAACGTAGTTGCCATAGGACAGACTGATGAAATTGTTCGAGACTTTTGTGGACAATCCCTTGGGTACGTCGATATAGAAATTGCGCAGGGTCTGGACTTTGTAGCCGTTGATGTACGCTTGTCCTGGATCGACAACAACCGTGTAGATGCTGCCTTCGTTTGCGGCATTGGCGGTCGATGCCGTGGCGACCTGGAACGTGTCAACAACGAAGTTGCCCGACGTATCGAACACCTGTTGGGCCATTTCTGTGCCGATGCGAGAATATTGTGTCGTCTGATTTTGTTTGTAAGGATTACCTTCGCTCCATTCAACAAGAGCGGCGAAGTCGGTGTTGGCATGAGCCGTGACCGTGTCCGTCACAACAAGACGCGGAACCAGCCGCAAACGATCTGCGCCAGGAGCGGTCAGATTTTTGGTATCGGTCGCGTTGTCGAAAAGTGCATCATCTTCGTTAGAGGTGATGATGTATTCGTCGGTCGTAAAACCAGCCGAGACGTTGTTGGGAGAATTTGTGTATTTTGAAACGATAGTGATTTGATTTTGGACGTTTACCAGATAGCCCTTCTGATAGATAATGCCGTCTCCGACTGAAAACGCATAGCCGTTACCGACCGAGGTCGAATTGGCATCGATACTGATACTCGTAACATAGTTTTTTGGAACCAGATTAAGAGCGTTGATGCCCGACAGGTTGTTGGCCGAGCGAATACCAACGAACGGCAGATAGTTGAAACCGTAGCCTTGGCTTGTCGGAATAATGTTGAGCACCTTGCCGATGCCATTGGTGACGATAGATGCGGCGAAGCCTTGGCCGTAGACGGCCTCGATCTGTCCAGCGACGGTGTTCCCAGGGTTGGAAATATTGGCGTAGAGACCTAATGTCCATGAGGTTGAATTGACCGAAGCGTTGGCCAGATCGGCATTGCGCGGCTTGACGTACAGCAACACGCGGCTGGTATTGGCAAACGTCGTATAGTCAGCGGTAACAATCTGAAGGTTTGCGCCCGTATCGGGCTGAGTGATATAATCGCCATTTGCAAAAGTTCCCAGCGACATATTGACCAGAACGGTCGGAGTGTCGATAACCGTGTCGTTGTTAGAAAACCCGACCGCGCCCGCATTGACGCTGACCGAGTAAATCGAGTTGTTTGAATCATAGATCGTGATCGTCTCGCCTACTGTAAACGAGGTGAGATTTCCGGTATTACCGGAATTTACATAATTTAAATATAGCGTGTTGAGATCGGGCGCGTTGGTTTCGTAGCCATCGACCGAGTTGATTACATGTGCGATCAGATTGGCGGAATTTTTAGCAAAAAGCCCCACATAGTTGTTGGGGGTTGCAGGCGCTCCGAAGATGTCATTATCTAAAATCTTTACAAACGGATAGTTGTTATGAAATGTAAAATTACATCCCTCGACAATCGTGCCCTTTTTCAGAATATTGTCGGCAAACCGTTCGACTTGCTCTTGACTGTAATCCTGAATCTGATGCAACTCTTTGTTTTGCACCGAGACCCCTGGTTTGAAAAGAACCTTGTGATAGTTCTTCGAGGGGTCATGATTGTCAAAATACGGGCTGACTGTAAAGTTAGTTTTTAAAGATGACATATTTTTCCTTTAGTAGTCAAATATAACTTGAAAAGTTTCGGACGTGTTTGACGATCTTGATATCGGTTCAATATTTTCAATAAACAGAACTTCCCCCGAACCAAATTCAATTTCGGGGTTAGTGAGTGCAGTGAGGGTAATCGTTGCCGAGGATGTACTTCCGTACAGAATATTGTTGTTAAAAGTAATATCGCCTTTCCGGTTAGTGACGTACAGATCATAGCCGGTGTTAGATGCGTTATTTGAAATCGAGTGAAGAACAGCATTGGCAGTCGTCAGAGATGTGCTGTACACGGTCTCGTTGGGAACAAACGACCCCGAAAGGCTGAGATCGCCCGAATATTTATACATGCCAATATATGTGTTGAACCCCTTGGTCACGCCGCTTCGCGAGATAGAATTGACCGTGCCCTTGTTACCGCCCGACGAAATAATGAAATCGCCCGTTCCAAGCGGCTTGGACAGATGGTCAACCGTAATCGACAAGCCCGCAATCGTCGAGATCGTAGCATTGGCCGTTTCATTGATCTTATACACGTTGACATCGTTGGCCGTCGCGCTCATAGCCGCATTCAGGACCAGCGCCGTGGCGTTGATGCCGTTGATCTGAGCCAGTGCCTTGAAGTTACCAAACGTCGAAGTGATATGAACCTTGTCTGATACTTTTAGGTTATTTAAATAAGGGTCGAGAACGAGCGTGATCGTGTTGGACAGGCTGTTCGATAACGCATTTGATGAAACAAGATACGGTTTGACTTTGTAGATCGTTTCGCCTGGGACAAACGACACTGTGTTCGTAAAGCCGATCACAACGTTGGCAAACAGCGGATTTTTAACAATGCCAAATTGCGAGAACGATCCTTTGGTCAGAATCGTGTTGCTCTCGTTGTTGGAAAACTTGGTATAAATCTGGATGCTATGAGCATAGAGTTCGCGCGGCGGATTGGACCCATGACCCCCCATCGGTGGCAGAATCGGTTTTAGCTTGGCCACAGACTGGACACCGACCGAATTGTCAGCCAGCACTGTCGCATTGGCATACGTCGAATATCCCAGGCCTCGGTTGAGGACTTCGACCCGATAGATCGAGTTTGTCGATGATGCATTGACCAGAGCCCGCGCCACGACTTTTTGTGAGACCGCGCCGGAATCTTTGATATCGACCTTTGGAAAGATTTCGTACTGGGTGCCGTTGGTCGGAACAGTCAGGAACGGACTATCGACGACGATATAGTTGCCGACGTTGTTGCTATAATAGCCCGAAATTGTCTTGTACTGACCAACGCCCGTTCCCGACGACAGATAGATCAAACAGTTGGAGTAAAAGTTGTTGACGGTTTTGACGCCCGATGCCGAGATCGAATAGAGAGACGAATTGCCCCCAATCGAAATTTCAACGCCCGCAAACGAACCCTTGATCCAGTTGTCATACTTGCGTCCCGCGCCTTCGACTTTGATGACATCGATGACCCCCGACAAGGCCGAAGCTACGACGGTCGTATTAGAATAGGCCGGAACGTATTCGGTCGTCTGAAATTTCAGTTTGAGGGCCGCGTCGAAAGTATACATGTATTTCCACGAATACCCGTCCGAGGTGCGATAGATGATGGTATTCGAACCAGAAATTTGCGAAAAGTTGGGCTGGATAGTCGAGACCAGACCGTTGTTGTTGTCCAGACACTTGTAGACGTGATTGTAAGACCCTTCGTCCACAACGACGTAGAACAGTTTATCCGACAGCAGCGTGTCGGTATGATCGTACATCGCATAGACCGTATTCGAAGCGTAGGGGGTGTTTTTGATCAACGGCACGACATCGGTATTGGCGATACGTTTGCCTATAATCATGTTGTTGTAGGCATTTTGGAAGACCTGGGATTCGTAATCGGCAACGGCAACCGGCGAAGAATTGGAAATATGATCGGCCAAAAACAGATAATAGTTATCCGTATCCAAAGACGAAATGAATGCGTTAATATTGCTCAATTTCTGGTTGTGCGTAATAACTTTGGTGACCATTTTATCCTAATGTGATTTTTGACGGTTTACTATTTATAACGGCATCGTTTATCGAATTATGAATGAAGCTGCCGAAGTATTTCATGCCAGGAATATGCAACAGTTGTTTGAGCATGTTTTCGTATTTATCCAAAGCCAGCGACGACCGGATGTCATAGGAGTAGTGCTGATAATACAGGCCGTCGAAAATCTTTTTATCGTCGCTGGTAAAACCGCCCTTTTGTTTGTAACGGCCTATCGAGGTACCTTGCCGCGACAAACTTGCCTTGCCAGCGCCCGTGACGTTCACGCCGTTGTCAAAAAATACATCTTCGGAATTGACAAAGCCAAAGCCGGAATCGATGACCTCGATTTTTGTGACCGCCCCGACGCCCGCCGAAACTGTGTCTGTGATATTAGCGTCCGCGCCGATTACCGTCGTATGGGTGTCCTCGATGGCGGTGATGTTGGCGCTATAGCCCGTTGCTTCGCCCACCACTGTCAGAGTAGAATTTGTTGTTAAAAGAAAAGGGTTGGCAAACCGCAGGTTTTGGACAATGGTCGAGGTATCGGTCGATGAGATGACCAGCCCGCGTGAATTGGCTCCGACCTGCGTTACCAGTTCTCCAGGGGTGAAAATTCCCGTGATTCCTGTGAGGTATAACTTGTACTGGTCTGACAAGTTATAGGCAGCGACGTTTGGCTCATAGACGAGGAAAATAGGAGAAAGATTGTAGTTGATGCCTGGGTTGATTTTGACAAGCGACGTGATCTTGCCGATGGTGTAGCTCGTGTAGGACAAGCACGGTCCGATGATCGATGACATGTTTGCGGTCGGGGCCGCTGGAAAACCATAGGCGTTGGCGTTCAGCCGCACATTAAGATACGGCGACAACAGATCAGAGTTGATCGAGACCGTTTCTAGATACGACAGCGTGTTGGCGATCTTAAACGACGCGCCGCTGCCCGAACCTATCGCCGTGACGGCCCCGTTGGTCAAAAACGTATTGCCATAAATTCTGTTGCCTGCCAGAGCATAGAACGAATTGGTGAGGGTCTTGACACCTAGTTTGAACGCCGTGGCGTTGATCGAATAGCCGATGGCGTTGCCGGTGGCGGTAGTGTCGGCATAAGTTGCAATATTGGCTGTTGTGGTGTTACCGGACGTTCCCAGATAAGAAACGTTCAGGTTGCCCGACCGTGGCGAAACGACGAGCGAGCCCGCCGTGCTGTTTGTCGAAGTGACCCCCATGATATGACAGTTGCCAGCCAAAAACCCGTTGGCATAGTACGAAGAAATATCAATATCGGCCGCAAAACTGTTGTTGGCGTTGGTATACGTGATCAGAGCCGATGGCTGATAGACAGTCTCGAAACGGTCGAAATATGTGTTGCCCGAACTAATAGCGGTGCTTTGAACGCCAATATTGGACAGTAGCATCACCTGATCCGACGCAATGATCTGAGCGTTGGCCGTATAGCCATAACCCCCATCGACCAGCGTATAGGTAATAATACCAGTGATAGTGGAAACGGTTTTGATCCGGCCCTGGGCTTGTTCGCCTTCGCCAGACCAAAGATTGACGATATCTCCAACTTTATAATTATAAGAAGTTCCGATGGCTGGCAAAACGATGTCGTTCAGCGACCCCGTGATAACCGGCGCATCGGTGTTGTCTCCCGTTCCGCTCGACGTATTGATCAGCTCGCCCGTTTTAAAATTGCCGTTGACCGCCGAGATATAAACGATGTCAACCAGTTTGCCTTTGACCGTGCGGCGAATAACAGATTCGACAAACGCCGTGGCGCGCGAGGTCAGACCGATGATCTGCTTGTTGACAAAACCAATGGTCTTGTCGGTCATCGAGACTTCGAGATAAGTCGGAACATACCATTCCCCGTCAGACGAACGGAAAAGATCGTCGCGAGGATAATAAACGCTCGCCCCGACGCCAAAGACGATGCGAAACAACAGATCGATGGCGCGCGGGGTGCCCTTCGAACGATAGATATCCAGGGCGTGCTTGACAAGCTGACGCGTGTTGGTTTTGGTGGTAAACTGAATGTTTTTTAGAAACGTCTCTTTGAAATAGAGAACAAATTCGTCAGTGGTAAGATCGATATCATCATAATCAGGCAAGCGACGCGCATGATACAGTACGTTCTTCATGATTTCTGTGTGGCCATAGTAGGCCTCGGTACTGGAACGTGTTGGCAGCTTGAGAGCGTTGAGGGTCAACGAGGTGTTTGACTCGACCGAAGCGACCACAAAAATCTCGTAGGATGTTTCGGTCTCGTCTTCGTAAAGAGCAATAGAATCGCCCGCCGCGAAATCAGTCAGAAAAAACGTGTTATGACCCATGACGATGGGATTTTTGGCGCTATAGGACACACAACCCCGAAACATCGGTATCGCGACTTCTTGTTCGCCTTCCATCCATTCATAATATTTTTGAACGAACTTAACGAACATCGGCCCGTCAGTTCGAAAGAACTCGGGAAACTGTGTTTCGACTAGGTTCGAAATACTCTTTTCAATTAAATCTTGTTGCATATCAGTTACGGAACGCTTCGACGATAATGTCCAGTTCTTGGGGTTCGAGGGTCAGGATGTTGTTACGGACTGCCGAAACGTCGCGGTCGCGCGGTTGCACATAGACGTTGACGCGGCTGTCTTCGATACTATCAAAAATCATGTCGTTGATTTTGATGATACCCCGTTCGTAATCGACCGTGCCGATATCAACGATTTTGGTTTTTGAATCATTATTAATTTTGACAATCCGAACGATGCCCGCAGAATCGTCTTCAAAATAGCATTTTTGCCCTTGAAAGATAAACGGCGACGACGAGACGGTCTTGTTGTCCTCGACGCTATAAATGGGGGTCGGAATGTCTTTCTCGTTTTCCAGCGCAAAACCATAGTCGATCACATACGACTTTTTTTGTAACAGCGGCGGATTGACGATTTTCTTGTAGACAGCCAGATCGGTGATGTTGGAGATAATCGACTCTTCGGCACTATCGATCAGGGTCACCAGCGGGCTGTATCGCAACGTGGTCGCAAAATCATTGAGATTGTTCTTGGCATACGACACGATGGCATCGTTGACGACGGTCTTGATGCGATTGATCGAGCTGTTGGTGGTGTTAATGTTGTAGCGCACGATGGTTTTGATGGCCAGATACAGAAATTCCGGTTCGATAAATTCCGGCGTAGAATTGAGAGTGGCTCGGTTTTTGAGAAACGCGCGGTATTCGTCTTTTTTCGAATTGGGCAGGCCATCAACATCAGACAAATCTATGGAAATAAACACTCTAGCCGACACGGGCGGAATCAGCTCTTCGCCGCCAAACACGGCAATCGCGTTAATCTCTGGAAACTGACTTTTCAGCATTGTTTTATAATCATTAGAAACAACACCTCGTTCCTGGGTCTGAAATGCGCGGGGCGCATAGTATTTGATTGATTCGTTGGACTCTTCGCTTTGCCCGTTGTGCGACGCCTCGATCACTTCCAGAACGGGAGTGCTCAGAAGTTCGGAATTGTTGGTTGGGTCAAAATCGACCGAAAATGACTTGGCTCCGTTGCCGTCGATGCCGTTGGAAACACGATAATCCAGGATGATCAGCGAGTTTGGCTTGGGGCGACGCCCGAGGATGTTATCTCCGAACAGAACTTCGTAGTTGCCGGTTTCGGACGGCTGGAGGAAAAATACCTTGGCCGCGCCGTTGAGGTCGAGCAGCGTCGAAGCGTACTTGTAAACATCTCCAATATCCTTGCCGTCTTCGAACACCGTCACCGACAGACTACTAGTATCAACATCGCGATTAGTGATCTTAAAGCGCTGGATGCTTTGATCGACCACATAGACATAACTGTCTTTGTAGAAAACCCCTTCGTAAATGTCGGTCGTAAACGTAAACGAGGTGTTGGTCGAGGAAAGGATCAGCGTCTCGGGAACGGTAAACGTAAAAGTCTTACTCTTGATCAGGGTCGAGAGCTGCGACCCTTTTTGAACGATATAGGGCTGACTTTCGCCTGAGGCCGTGAACGTGACTTTGACCTTGGCGATAGCCGAGCGCTTGGAACGGGGCAGATAGTTCAGCGTCTTAGACTGGGAAAAGATACTCGACCGTAACTGAGCCGAATCCAACCAGCGCTCGGAAAACCCCATATTCAAATAGAACGCATTCTTGAACGTGTTCATCGCCAAAAGATCGAGCAGAACGTTCATGGCCGATCCCGAAAAATCGTAATCCTTGAATTCGTCCTGATCACGTAAACTGTTCTTAAAACTATTCATCAGACCTTGCTGATCGAGATCAATCAGGTTGATGGACGTGTTATCGTTCTGGGCCAATTAACGTACTCTTTTGAATGTAAGGTTTAAGCTAAAAGCTTCGTTCGGTATATTTAGGATATTGTAAATAATTGTAATGTTGTATTCGTTGTTGAGCGCCTTGATGATGATCTCGACAAGCTTGACACGCGGTTCGTTGTTGTTGAGAGTCTCGGTGATTTCCTTGCGGAGGGATTGCTCGGTCACGTCATCAACAGGCTCAAACAACAAATGCCGCAAACGCGACCCGATAAACGAATTGTAAGGTCGTTCGGTGCGTTGGGTATAAAGCAGGTTCTTAATCGACTGTTTGATGGATTCTTCGTCGGAAACTTTGGCCAAAAATCCCGTGATAGGGTTGAGACCGAGATTATTGGTGAAATCGGAATACTTTTCAATTTTTTTGGTCGTGATAGTAAACTTGTCGGCGCGCTGCGTCATTTACTTTTCCGGTTGACGATTTCTTTGATCACCCAGTGGGAACATGTATCAAATTCCTTGATTGTCTTAGGATGACTCATCTTATATTTGGCGTCTGGTTCTTCATACTTACAGAAACCCGTCCCGTGATCGTTTTGTAGATACGAATACTTACAATTAACGCATAACTTGACCTTTTTGATCTTGGTCAGCTTCTTAATAGGCGAAGACATCGGGCGAACCTCCAGTCGTAAACGGATCGCAATGTGTGGCCGGTATGGGGCATAATGTGTCGGGATTAGCATGATCGGGGCCATAGACAATGATAGGTATTCCGTTTATTAAAACGGTGGAACCTGTAGTATTTATAAGTCCGCCCGCGCCATGACTATTGACGGTGCCACGGATTGCCCAAAGTTTGCCGTTTACAAAAACCGTTGACTGGTTTTGGACCACAGTCGTCGCTCCACAGGCTCGACCGTCACCATGTCGGTGTGCTTTGAACATCAATGTTTATCCGAAATATCTATGACCTTGACAGGTACGTTTTTATTATTGGCCAGCCCGTATGACAGGCGCGTGTTCCCTCCCAGAATTCTCATACCCTTCGAATGTTTCAGAACAATCGGAGGGGCCATTTTACCGGAATGGAGTTCGTCATGAATACGCCCCAGATCACGTCGGTGACCAAATTCCGAATGCGCATGGGCCATTTTGTTCGAAGGGGCGTCGGAGTGCAAATAGCCCGCTGCCGTCGAGTATTCTAATGTTTTGATTTCGGAAGGGCTCAGATGTTCAAGAGGCGCGGTCTTGTATTTTTCTGCAAAATGTTTTTCATCTTTGAAGGCGTGCGGAAACCGCGATTTTGAATAGTTGGTATATTCGCGATATTCCCAGGGAAACTCATCCTTGGAATAGTCGCGCATCTTCTCGACCGGATGGTCTTTAATATGAGAGAAATCTTCTAGAAGAAATTCCCGAAACGAACGCACCTAGATTGAGCCTTTTTTAATCAGATCGCCCAGAAATTTCGTTTCCGCTAGTGCTTTGGCTTGTTCCTTGGTCAACGGCTGTTCGGTCTCAAAACAATCTCCCACGACAAAATCAGTTTCTGAAGCGGCGGCAAGAACTTCGTCGTACATAAACGTACCGCCTTGATGGCAACTATCCGACGTTTCGTAAACGCGACGATCAACATACGGTTCACAAAGTAGAGCTTGTGTGCAAAGTAGGAATACAGCAGTATACATCTTTACTTTTTATCCTTCATAAAAGAAAACTGAGGGTCGGGCCTGACACTTTTCGGGCGATTTTCATCTTTTTCTTTGGTATATCGCGTCGCCTTGACCCCGTCATGAGTAAGTTTGGCGTGCCAGATAACCATATTATGGTCATGATCAAGTTCCGGCTCGGGATGCAAACGAACTTGGGCTCCTTTGTGGATAATAACTTCGTGTTCGCGAACATGATTGCTCAAAGGATGAGCGTACACGGCATGGCTTCCGGCCGGAACATGGACGCGGATCATGTGGTTATAAACATCTTTCTCATTGCCACCATGAGTTGGTGGGCCGTAGCGCTTTTCGAGTTCTCCCTTGGCATCATGATATTCGTGTGTTTTTATTTTTCCACCGTAGTATTTGTCATCAAGTCCTTTTAAGGCATCCACATGATGATCATTATTATTCGAAGTAATCTTTTGTCTATTTTTGTAAATATGTTCAGTATTATCAGGTGGGAATGCAAAGGCAGCAGCCGTAGATTTTTTCAAACTCGTACTGGTATAAGCCGGAAGCAAAAATGGTTTCTTAAAATCGTGATGTTCGGGACTAAATGAAATTCCCGTGTAAAGATGCATATCCTTCTGAGACGTATTCAATTTAATAGCGCGTGACAAATGCTGATCCATTTCGCGATGGCCATAAGGCCCGCCACCGTCGGACAAGACATCACCGCTTAATTTGGAGGATTTTTTAACTAATTTAGGGTCTTTGTTATGTAACAACGCGTGGTTTAATAAGGATGAATTGATAGTATAGTTTTTGATTGCCTCTTGTATTTTGGGCACCGTTGGGCCTTTGGCCCGCAAATATTCTGTGAGATGGTCTGATGCATGATCAAAGTCTGGCTCGGTCATATGTTCAGGATGGTGCAAAGGCCAATACTGTTCTTTGACCTCTTTGGGGGGTTCCCGCTTGTCTTTTGGAACAGGCGACATACCCTTGCGAATAAATCCAAGAAACAACAACTGTTCTTTTTTCGGGGGCTTGATAAAATCTCTGAACTTTTTCATTTTTCTTCTTTCAAGACGGATTCAATTGAATAGTCGCGCCTTTGACGGTCGTGTCACCCCCCGAAACCAGCGTCGTGGTGCCCTTGACGTTCATCGCCATGTTACCTCCGACATTTATGTTCAAATCCCCATCGGTTCCTAGATAGGTCTGGGACGCCCGAATATTGGCCTTGCCCATAACCGACGCGGCCAAAT
The DNA here is from genome assembly GCA_043745325.1 of Actinomycetes bacterium. Taxonomy (GTDB): domain Bacteria; phylum Actinomycetota; class Actinomycetes; order Nanopelagicales; family Nanopelagicaceae; genus Planktophila. Next base: position 783 of record JAYTTL010000172.1, on the reverse strand, counting down.
CTCCCCCACAAAAAATACCCGCATCGCCTGCAACTTCGATATGTGCGCCGCCGCCGACAATAAGGCGCGTATGGCCGGAAATTTTAATATCGCCATTTTCATCGGCAGTAATAGACAAACCCGCCTTGTTGTAGAGCTTCATGTCTCCAACAGCATGTGCGACAACTTTACCGTCATGAGAAACTTCTACGTATGAACCCGCACTGGAACGCACGAACATACGTTCATGGCCAGGGGTGTTGTCGATCTGGACCTGATGACCAGCAGGGCTTTCAAAAACCTGATTGTAACCGTACTGAGCGTCGTAGCCCGATTTATCAGTTCGTGTGGTTTGTTTGTCTGACATTTACCGCCTTGGCTACCGCGTCAGCTATGAGCTGACACAATTTCTTTTGAAGGATTTCTTCGGGAGTTAAATCCTGATCTTGGCTATTTAACAAAAACGCACAATCGTGTTTCTTTGCTTGTTGTTTTGACCCGCCGCCGCCACCGAACCAGGACGACAATTGCGACAGAATTTTGGAAAAGTTCTCGGGGCCGATAGACTCAATCGAGGTCGGGTTGCCCGTCACTTTTTTGAGCTGTTGCAGAGCATCGAGCGCGTTGGGGACGATGGCCGATTTGTTCTGGATCGTTTGTTGAATAAAAGCCTGAGCGTCCGCCCCGATATGTTTGAAAACACCAATAGTCCCACCTTCGGGGTCTTTGGACGTGGTTCGGATGCCGTAGTGTTCGGGGATGTGAGCTTTGTTGACGGTTTCATCGACGGGTTCGGCAGTCCGG
>JAYTTL010000171.1:0-6317 GCA_043745325.1 Actinomycetes bacterium | reverse complement strand
ATGCCACAACTCCAAGCGTCGTTAGAAGAAGCGATGAATCGATGCCACCGAAAGCTCCGAAGAGATCACCTAAGAGCGCGCCAACTCCCGTAACATTTGAGGTGAGTCCATTAGCGCCCCCGTAAGCAACAGAATCCTCTCGAAGCGTCTTAATAATTTCAGGTAATACGGGTTTTTTATTTGGCAATAAGTCGCGCGCAGAATCAAAAGTTAAGGGCAAACTAACAAGAAGAGCTTTTTTATCTTGCGATGGAAAAGCAAAAATTGGTTGACCTGGTATTAAATACTTGGAAATTGCAATATCTGAACCTTTAATTATGGTGGCGCCCAGTCCAGCTAAGTGGGCATTGAGCGCGTTGAGTTTGGCAGCATCTATCTCACCTAAGAAAAGAACAAGCGTCGGAATTGTCTGACTTTGATCGGCTGAGAACTTCGTAATAATCTTTGAGGCCTGCGTCGATTCCGCATTTTGAGGCAAAAAGGCGGAATTATCATTTTCTTGGACCGTCGAAAGGGAGCCAAACAAAGGTCCAAAAAAGCCACTCGCTCCAAACCAGATGAAAATGACAAACAGGGCGGTAATGAATGGACGGCGGCTCTTTTTCGTGACAATTAAAGACACAGCGTTATCCCGCTTTCGATTGGTAAGGAGGCAATCCTACCTTTAGGCTGGGAGGGTGCCTGTGCTATCCAGCGTTAGAGAAAGTACAATTGCACTTACTCGCCACGGACTCATCGAATATGCCAAGGCATGGGATGTGCAACGCGCAATTCACGGCGAAGTAGTCGAAAATATTCGCCCTAATACACTTTTACTTCTTCAACATCCATTCGTTTACACTGCCGGGCGACGCACTCAATTCTCTGAAAGACCTACCAATGGTGCATCCGTCATCGATGTCGATCGCGGAGGAAAGATTACGTGGCATGGGCCGGGTCAGTTAGTCGGTTATCCCATAGTTCGCTTGGCCAAGCCGACCGAACTCGTTGGCTTTGTCCGCGAAATTGAAGCTGGATTAACTGCAGTCTGCGCTGAATTTGGGATTAAAACTACATGTATGAAAGGCCGATCCGGTGTCTGGATTTGCGATGAAAAAGGTGATCGAAAGATTGCTGCGATTGGAGTCCGTGTTGCTAAAGGGGTCACCATGCATGGATTTGCTTTAAACATCTGCCCTGATCTTTCAGCCTTTGAAGCGATAATTCCATGTGGCATCACCGATGCAGAGGTTACTTCGATGGAGAAAGAGTTAGGTCGAAGCATCAGCGTCGATGAAGTCACGCCTATTGTGGAGCGACACATTTTTGAATCTCTTAGAAGGGTCAGCGCATGAGCATTTCACCCGATGGCCGCAAAATGATTCGAATCGAAGCACGCAACGCCCAAACTGCCATTGAACGAAAGCCAGAGTGGATCAAAACCCGCGCCAATATGGGACCTGAATACACTCGATTGCGATCTCTTGTAAAGAATGAAGGTCTACATACGGTCTGTCAAGAAGCGGCTTGTCCAAATATCTTTGAATGTTGGGAAGATAAAGAGGCAACGTTTTTAATCGGAGGCGATACGTGCACACGCCGATGCGATTTTTGTAATATCAACACGGGCAAGCCCGGCCCACTCGATCGAAGTGAGCCTCTAAAAGTGGCCGAGTCGATCAAGGTCATGGGTCTTGCATATGCAACTATCACAGGAGTCACGCGTGATGATCTGCCTGATGAGGGTGCGTGGTTATACGCCGAAACGATACGGCAGGTTCATGCATTAAATCCAGGTTGTGGCGTTGAAATGCTTGCACCAGATTTTCATGCAAAGAGTGATTTACTCAATGAAATATTTCAAACGCTTCCCGAAGTCTTTGCACACAACTTAGAGACAGTACCGCGAATCTTTAAGGAGATTCGTCCGGCATTTACTTATGAAAAATCCTTAAACGTCATTTCAATGTCCCGCGATTTTGGTCTCATAACTAAATCGAATTTAATTTTGGGACTGGGCGAGACTCGCGATGAGGTATCTCAAGCCCTCGTTGATCTTCGGAGTGCGGGCTGTGACTTAATTACAATTACGCAGTATTTGCGCCCTACAAATCGACATCATCCCGTTGTACGGTGGGTAAAACCAGAAGAGTTTGTTGAACTCAGTGATGAGGCACGTGAGGTTGGTTTCCTCGGAGTAATGAGCGGACCGCTCGTTCGATCAAGTTATCGAGCGGGTCGTTTGTATAAGCAGGCAATGGCGGCAAAGGCTGTTCATGGCTGATTTCGTATATCCACCAGTTATTCTCACTATCAAGACGCTATGGAAATATTTAGGATTAAAATTCGATTTCCAAGGTGATGAAAATATTCCACGAAAAGGTGGAGCAATTCTTGCTATTAATCACGTGAGTTATTTTGATTTTGCAATCACCGGTACTGCCGCCTTACCTGCAGGTCGATATGTGCGCTTTATGGCAAAGAAGGAGATTTTTGCACATAAGATTGCGGGACCTTTGATGCGCGGAATGCATCATATAAATGTCGATCGCGAAAATGGGGCCGCCTCTTTCGTTGCAGCTTTGCGCGCGCTTAAATCTGGCGAAATAATTGGAATTTTTCCTGAAGGAACTATCTCGACAAGTTTTGAAATTAAATCCTTAAAATCCGGGGCTGTTCGTCTTGCGATGGGTGCAGGAGTCCCGGTTATTCCAACGATAATCTGGGGCAGTCAACGTGTTTGGACTAAAGGTGTCAAAAGAAATTTACGTCGTCATCATTTCCCAGTAACTGTTTCATTTGGTGAACCGATTTTTTATCAACGCGGGGATGATCTTGAACTTGCCGAGAGTCAACTACGTGAAAAATTACTTTCGATGCTTCGCCACGTTCAAGACAAGTACCCTGATAGCCACGTCGGTCAACGCTGGGCACCGACTCGCCTTGGTGGAACCGCCCCTGCACCCCTAAACTAGGACCTATGTTCAAACGAAAAGCAAAAGAAAAGAAGATCAAGAAACCACGTTTTCAAACTTTCCGTGATGCCTACAGTGTGACAAAGACTGTGAAGCCTTGGATTCCTTTCGCCCTTATCGGAATATTCCTTGTCACGTGGATTATTGGTATCGTTATTGGAATCACCGCAGGGCATCCTGTTTATTTTGCATTTATTTTTCTTCCGCTCTCCGTTCTCACCACACTTTTATTCTTTACGCGTCAAGCTGGCACCGCGGCATATTCGTCGATTGAGGGTCAGATGGGTGCGGGTGCTAGTGTTCTTATGGCAATTCGAAAAGGTTGGACTACAACTCCAGCCGTTGCCGTAACACGAAATCAAGATATGGTCCATCGAAGTGTTGGTCGCGCTGGAATCGTATTAACCGGTGAGGGCTCGCATAGCGTCAATCAATTGCTGGCCGATGAGCGCAAGAAAACTGAACGATTTGCACCAGGGGTGCCTATTGCACTCGTCGTTATCGGAGATGAAAAGGGTCAAGTAGCCCTTCGTAAACTGCAAAAGTATCTACAAAAAATGCCTAAAAAATTAACTGCCCATCAAATGCGCGAAGTTCGTGCCCGCTTAAAGGCCGTCGGTGGCCTATCAATGCCGATTCCAAAAGGCCCAATGCCAACTCGCGCACCCAAGATGCGCTAAGCCTTAAGTTTGTGGCAGGGCGAAAATCTTGCGTTATTTCAACAACTGCATCCACGAGTTATTCGAAGGCAAATGGCGACGGCCAACTAGCAGTAACTCATCAATATCAAAACCATGCATCACTTGTTCCAACCGCAACAAATCGGCCATTAACTCTTTCGGCGCGAGTTCAACTTTCCCACTCGGTGTGCGCAATAGCGATTCATATATCTGCTCATCCACCTTGGCTGGATCAACATCGGCTCCGGCGCCTTGGGCAATGCCAGCAATTTTTGCCAGAATCTCCCACTCATCTAACTGGTCGGCGCCTAATGCAAAGACTGCCTGCGAATAATTTGCCGTATTTCGAACTGAAAAACCATTAAAAATTAAGTCGTAGTGACTGCGCTCCAAATGAGTTGGTGCAGGCAGAGGGAACATCGCGCCTCCGGCCTTGTCTAAGTTTCCAGTAATCGTATTAACCACATCGACGAGCCAGGATGTGGTTGTCCCGAAGCTAACCGTCGTGGTTCCGATTTGTCCATAGACAAGGGCGGTGGGTGCATCACTAAGTTCGAATGCACTGCGCCTAATTATTAACGCGTCAATTCCCGTAGCTTGTGCAACACCTTCAGAAGTAAAGGGTTTAAACGCCGCGGGCAATAGATCAATACCGGCAATGTGTGAGCGCACGTGATCGACAGAGGAGGCGCTAAAGCGTTGATGAAAACCAATGGCTTGCATCCATGCACGGTTATATAGAAGCGGTGCAAGGTTGTGTGCATTTGGATTTCCAACATATGTTCCGATTGATCCACGACCGTGTGTGTTAATCACACCCATCAATCCGCGTTCGACTTCAATCCAAGCCTCTTGCTACGAAACCTCTCTGTGTTCACCATTGCGCAAAATCATTGGTTTGCGCAGTCGATCTGGATCTTCATGCAGATTCTTGAGCATTACGCCCTTAGGTCAGATGAAACCCTTGCTAAAAACATCATCGCGATCACCACGGATCTGCAACACCTTTTCACCCTTAACAGTAATCTCAAGGCCACACGTTGCCTCACATAATGGACAGGTGCGAAAGACGGTTCGTTCTTCCTCGGTCTGTGGCATTCCCGAATCGTGCCACATGCGCCTGACTTAATCTCGACTCAGGGCGGTTCCACTTATGCGCTCATGGATTCCCCGGCCGTTTTCATCATACGTCACGGCCGTAACAACCAAGATCAGAAAAAAACTGCGAATCAAGGCTTGTTTAGGCGAAATTGAACCACCGTCAATAAATCGGACTACCCGTAGGCCAAAGATTTTCTGACCAAGGCTGGCTCCCGTCAAAGCTGTCAGAATGAAAATTTCGAAAAAGAACAGTATCAAAATGATGGGCGACTGGTTCGGACCCATCTGGCCTAAGCCGCCCGATAGCGCCGAGACAATTGCATAGCAGGCCAACCAGTCCAGGGTTATCGCCGCCAAGCGCCGGCCTAACGTTACATTTTTAGCCGATGAGTTCATGGTCCCTAGCCTATGGGGTCGCAATATGTAACATGTCCGTAACAGGGCAGTTATGCCGTTTTGACTGGCGTCACTTATTCTTGCTACATCGCAGGTGTCCTCAATGCCGAGAATTCTGCAACTGATACGTCGATTTTTCGTATCACATGTGAATTGGGAGAAGCATGTTTAAGAACTCAGAAGAGATTTTTGCTTTTATTAAAAAAGAAGATATCAAATTAGTTGATGTTCGCTTTACCGATCTTCCTGGAATCCAACACCATTTCAATGTTCCCGTTGAGTCATTTGATGAAGCTGTTTTTACTGATGGCCTCATGTTTGATGGTTCATCGATTCGCGGCTTCCAGTCAATCCACGAATCAGATATGAAACTTTTACCGGTTCCAGAGTCTGCGTATTTGGATCCTTATCGCAAAGAGAAAACATTAATTATTCTCTTCTCCGTCCATAATCCTATTGATAACACACCATATAGTCGTGATCCACGTGGAGTTGTTGCAAAGGCCGTTGACTTCATGCGCGCACAAGGGATCGCTGATACTGCTTTCTTTGCACCAGAGGCTGAGTTCTATGTATTTGATCGCGTTCGTTTTAAGACCGATATAAACACTGCCTACCATGAGATTGATTCATATGAAGGTGCATGGAATACCGGAATTAAAGAGGATGCCGATGGAACTCCTAACCGCGGATATCGCACACGCGTTAAGGGCGGATATTTCCCAGTATCTCCAACCGATCAATTTGCCGATCTGCGTGATGAGATGGTGATGCAACTTGGCAAGGTTGGTTTACTTGTTGAGCGTTCACACCACGAAGTTGGTACCGCGGGCCAGATGGAGATCAATTATCGTTTCACCGATATTTTGCATGCCGGTGATGACATTATGAAATTTAAATACGTTGTCCGCAACACTGCTTGGCAGGGCGGAAAAACTGCAACATTTATGCCAAAGCCGCTCTTTGGCGATAATGGCTCTGGAATGCACGTTCACCAATCACTCTGGAAAGATGGCGTCCCATTATTCTTCGGAGAAGGTTATGGAGACTTATCAGAGATGGCCCGTCACTACATCGGTGGTCTACTCAAGCACGCGCCATCACTTCTAGCTTTCACAAACCCAACAGTTAACTCATATCGCCGCTTAGTCCCAGGTTATGAAGCTCCTGTAAACCTTGTTTACTC
>JAYTTL010000170.1:0-6320 GCA_043745325.1 Actinomycetes bacterium | reverse complement strand
GCGACTGGGTTTCAGAGGGTACGCCTTGATGTAAAATCTGCACTACTACTTTCTGGTCTACTTGCTTCGTAATAGGTTTCACATACCCCGCAAGAAACTTTGCACAACTGTAAGCCGTTCCAACCTCGCCAAGTGTAATCGCGATATCAAAAACTTCAGTAATCTTTTGAAAAGGATTAAACTCCATCTCAGTAAGTAAATCGTTCACCTCCTTATCAAGATTTTGAAACTCGCCGTTCAATACTACGGGGGGTCTAAAAATATCGGATTCTTCAGATTCTCTATGCTTTTTTCGCATCTGCGTATTTTGTCTTCAGTTATCCCGCTCACTTGCGATATGCGAATCAGTGACCGCGCTGTGCGAGCTATGTGCTGATGAGCGGCGTTCAGTGTAGACCAATACCGCCCTATCTCTAACTTAGGCTTTTCAATCGCCGCTCGCCGATTGAGTACCTTTGCTGGCAGCATGGCTCTATTGTAATACTAAATGCGCATTTATCATATTTTTGCTATAATAGTTGTGACCCCTGAAAAGTAGTTTTATCCGGGGTAAGGAGTATCGTATTATCTTGAATCCTCGATTTTGCTTTTTGACACGTGTGCGACTCCCCTCCTGTATGCGCGCGCGCTCGCGACCCCCCTCCCCCCTCTCTTATCTTAAATATGCGTGGTTGAGCCTTTATTAGCCTTTTATTTACTAAGGATAGTCTGATAAGTATATTGTAGATGATGATTTATCAAGGTAACTTTAAATTATCCTGACTTCGCGGTGCTCAACCATGCGGGGAAAAAATTTTGGCTTAATGTTTCGTATGGGTATATACGGGTTAGCGAGGCTTCAATACGGCATTTAATATATGTATTAATAAATCAAGGTATTATCACTCTTATAAGACCATCGCGAATATGAGTAAAAATTAATAATTCTCTTGGCTTAGCCTCTTGATAAAGTGTGAATATTCACGCTAGTATAGGTGTAAAGGATAAATAAATATGAACAGTACAAGAATAACTACCGATGACGAACTTCAAGAGCGTCAAGATTATGAGATTGAAAATTGGCTAAAGCAATTCTGCTTCTTAGCAGGAATGACTAAATCTGACTTGCTAGATGACTGTAAAGAATTTGAGTTAATGCTAGTAGATTTAAAGTTTTTAATGGTTAAGCTTCACGCGCTTAATTTTGTTAATCATGATTTTGATACTAGAGTACTCAGAGTGCTAAACAAGTAGTGCATTAACCTAGCCTAGTCCTAGACTGGGTTACGCCTAGCGCATTGCTAGTTAAAACAAAGGATAAAACAAAGGATAAAATAAAATATGAAAGTAACGGATAAACAAAAAGATATAGTAGATAGCTTGATTGATAAGTCATTAACTGATGATGTATTGCCTTGGCATAATCCTTATCTACTCGCGGGCATTAGACCATATAACGCAAGCACTGGGGAATGCTACAGAGGTGTAAATAGATTTTCACTCGGCTACGCTGATAGCGATAGCAAAGCGTTTGTAACATTCAAACAAGCTAATGACGCGGGTTTGAAGATTAACAAAGGCGCTAAGGGATATGCAATAGCGTTTTTTAGTATGTTCAACAAAGAAGATGAAAATAAAGCCGTAGTAGAGTCATTCCCGATTTTAAAAACATATGTAGTATTTAAAATTGAAGATACTAGCGGCTCAAGAGATAAATTGAAGTTGCATGATGTTGATACTAGGCAAGCAGATAAATCTAATGCTGATGTCGATAAAGCACTTGGCGTCTATGTTGCGACATTATCAGGGGGTCTATCGCATGCGCGTCAAGACAGAGCCTGTTACACGCCGAGTCTAGATTTAGTAAATATTCCTAGCGCTGAAAATATGGCGCAAGGTACTTACTACGCGACTTTATGTCATGAGCTTATACACTCTACTGGACATGAGACGCGACTAAAACGCTTGTTGAAAAGTTTTAGCTGTGATAGAGCTAACTATTCACAAGAGGAATTGATAGCCGAGATAGGCGCGGTCTTGCTTCAACTAGAACTAGGTCTAAAACCTGATGTTGATAACAGCGCCGCATATTTGAAGTCTTGGTCTAAATATATAAAAGCTAATCCTATAGTTATGTATAGCGCCGCAAGCAAAGCTGATAAAGCAGTTGAGTTCATTAAGGGGGTTATCCATGGATAAAATAATTTATGCCTCAAGCGCGCATATTTACTTGCGTACAATGGGCAATACGTATCACGAAAATGATGATTGTTTTATCGTCGAATACGACAATCACAATGTTACATATTACAAAGATAAGGATAGTGACGGTAATGAATGTATAGACCTATCTAGTGGGGTCGAGTCATGAACTTAATTAGTATTGAACTTAGTTTATGGCTCTGGGCATGCTTCACTCTTGGCGCATGGGTTTTTTGCGTGTACCTATGGGGCAAGGGATTCTTTAGATTCGATTGACCGCGACGCGTGCTATTTCGTTACAGATAGCACGTCACGCGCTTAATAGCGCTTAAAGAAGTTCATACAAGTGTATGGATATTAACAAAGGATAAAAATAAAATGACTGATACAAGACTTGTCGCTAGCGACCTATACGATGCAAAAAAGCTTGCTATAGCTACTCTGGGGCTTACTAAAACACAAACGCATGCGCTTGTAATTGAGCGTGGATACGATGATAACGATAGTCCTGTCGGCTGGGTAGCCCTTTATAAAGGTAAAAAACTAGAGATATTTAGCGAGGTAACTAATGCATAAATACTATATTATTTACGCTAAAGATGATGCTAAGCGAAAATTTGAGGCTCTTATGCCTTGTGGCAAAACTACTAGCAAGCTATTTTACGCGGCGGTATTCGCTGAGGATAAACTAGTCCACGCGCTAACTGAGGCAAAAAAATACTATACATTTGTCCAAGCACGCTATAATCACTCGCGGTAAAGCTGTTAAGCCCTGCTAAAAGCTTTAGCCTTGCCTTACACGGGTAAGGCTTTATGCTTTTATAAACCTACTTGCTTACCAGATAGCGTATTGACGCCTTACTTACAAGGTAATTCTGTATTACTTAGTATTGACATATGTAATACATAGTATATACATAAACATAACACTCATTTTCCAGTTAAGACCAGAGCGAAGCAAATATTAAATCCGTTTAATGTGACTTCCAAATAATACGACTAAAATACCTGTATCACTCTTACCTTTGTATCTCCTTTATAATTGGACTTTCTAGTTATTATCTAGTCCGCGCTTCCTCAATATTCAGGCTCTCCAAAGCCTATATACACCCTTATACAACCATCTTTTTTAATATATTATTTAAAACTCAATCTGACCGGACTAATTCTTGTAAAATAATTTCAATAAACATTCTCAGCGTATACGGGTATCTATAGCACAATTGTTAAAACCTTAACAATCGGCGAGCCTCTTACATACTACTGTACCCTTACACGCCCAAAGACCAGAGCCCGCATGTTATAACATTATAGTAATTTTCTGACCGCGAAAATATTTTTTTCGAAAATCACTTTTGTAAAAATTTTTAAACCTTGTCCAGAAAACCACTTTTCTTGTGTATAGCTGGAACGATATACACGCGGCATAAGCGTGTAACCTGCAGACCACCCCTTAGACGGGAATGTGTCTTTACTATCAAGTCTCTTACCGATTTTGTGCTGACCCCTATGGAGTCTCTCTGTCGGTGCTGCCTCTCAGACTTATTGTAGGGCTGAGTGCAGAATTCTATTGATAGTAAGCCTCTTCAGGCTATCTCACCGTAGGCTTGGGGTGGTCTTTACACTTTTCAGCGTCACAGATACCACCTGCCGCATTTTAAACTCGGATTACTTTCCAATCCAAGCCCTTGGCTGATACTCAAATCCTACCATACCCCTCTCAATCCCACAAGCGGCGAGCCTCAACCACAGATAAAATATTGCTAATCTGCCAGACCCCTGTTATTGTCACAACTGGTCAAATTCTTCCCTAGATATACCTAGGAATTTGCCGAGCAGAGCGTCTCTGTCTGGCGCTACGGGCTTTATATCAGCATCAACGGGCTTATGTACGTCCTGATGTACTTTCTCGAAGCGTTCAGCCTTCTTGATGGCGAGCCTATTGTATCCGAGGATACCTTGTTTTTGGTGTTCTCCGTAGTCGAGAGCTATTGAGGCACCGATATCATTCCACGAGTAGAAGTATTGAAAGGCGTTGGTATCGGCTGATTTGGAGGCTTTAATCATCTGATTGGCGAGCAGCAGGCTTATTACGGGTTTAGCTTGTCGATGTAGCAGGTCTGATTCGACGAGTATAGTGGCGGTGCAGCAGCCTCGTGCTTTGCTTTGGCTGTGTCTTTGAATAATTTGGGCGACTCTAGCGACACTGTCTATGATTTCTTCTACTGTGAACTTTTTATGGACTGATACTAGGAACTCGGGGTGTTTGTAGCCATCATTGGGGTACTGTGATTTCCAATTTGGGTCGGCGATATTCTCTAGGGATACGCACCATACGTGTCTATCGCGGTGGAGTTCTGCTTGGTGTGATTCCGGTTGATAGATGGCGGCATCAGCGTCGGGTGTAAATATTTCTTTCCTCCCTCGAAAGTCAATCCCTGACGGCGATTGGAGAGTATCAACCCATCTACGTTTACTACTTTCTAGTTCTTCTTGAGTGAGTTTTTCGATGTATATATCATCTTCACTGTAATCCCAGTCGTCGTCATCGCGAATATATTTCATGCAAATTCAAAGGCATTTTTCCCGCCGTCCAGAATGATGAGGCGTTCTTTAGCTCTTGTAATGCCAGTGTACCAGACGCGCAGTTCATTATCTCTTGCTGTTTGCCCTTCGGCTTTTGTTTTACCGCAATCGCCGTCTAGAGCTGAGCGGCAGGCATTGGACATGCTGTTACAGAGAACTACGTTATCGGCTTCACCGCCTTTAGCGCCGTGTATTGTGGATAGTTTAAGCCATTGTTTTACTGTGTCGTGTCCGGCGTCTATGCCTATGTCGTAGAGTTCTTTGTACATTTGTTTTAGTTGGTATTGATTTCGCGCGAGTATAAGCCAAGAGTTGCCTTTAAAATCAATCTCTGACAGGCTTTGAGTATACTCAATTTTCCCTTCAACATTACGCGGGAGATATTCTTTTTGTTGTCTATTTTGAACTTTGCTAATTACGTTTTGTGCGAGGGTATGTATTTTCTTTGGTACTCTGTAGGATTGGCTTAGGATTTCTTGTCTTATTGTATTGAAGTTTAGAAAGTTTTCTACTGAGGCACCTGCCCAAGAGTGAATGCATTGGTCATCATCGCCGGCGATAATCAACATTTCAAGCGTCGGCATTTCTAACAATTTGTCAATGCATAGCCATTGTAGTTTAGATAAATCTTGGCAATTGTGGACTAGGAAGCCTTCGGCGAAATAATTATTATTGTGTTCTACTTCGATATTGAAGACTTCACCGTTCGGACACAGCGACTCAAATCGTTCAGAACTTCCTTGTTGGTGAAGCGTAACACTTTCCACCCTAACGCTTTTAAGAACTTTTCTTTCTTCTTGTCCTGTTTCTTTCTTGCAAGCGCCGAGTGGCTTAATCCGTCTACTTCGATAGCTATCATGAGTTCTGGACAAGCTATGTCTATCTTGTAGCAGGTAGGATACCGCATCTTGTTCTTGCGGGAAACCCCTGTAGCTACCGGATACTCTGTTTGCCAATTTAATTTTTCGGCGAGCATTGATTGAGCTAATGGCAGAGGTTTCCCGTTTCCTCCTTGCTTCGTCGGTTTGTGACCAAGGGCTATTAAAGCGAGAGATACTTTTTTCCTCGTGGCAGGGTTTTTCATACAGTTGTTTTTGCTTTGCCTGATGGAGACTAATACCCGATTCCACTGTTCCTGACAGGCTTTGCTGCAGTACTGATACTTCCTTGTGCAGCTTAGATAGCGAGCGTCTTCCTCGCAGGCTTCGTTGCTGCATTTTCCTAAGCCTTCTTGAATCCTGTCTTGTACACCTGTTTTCTTTGATACCATTAGGTTCATGGTAGTAGATACACTGTCCCGATGTCAAGTCTTGTGCTTGCATATAGTCAAGACCTGTCCATATAGGGTGATTAGGGGTGCAAACCAGTTTCTGACCGTTTTCTAGAGTAATTTCGCATATAGAAGAAGTTTTCTTTTTAAACAGAGTCAATACTTTCCTAGACTCGATAGTATGTGTCTCATGATTAAAGCTTGAAACTATATTACCTACTTTCAAAGTCTCAATGCTTACGCCAGAGACCTGTGTACCCGCCGGGAAGCACTCATCAATCAT
>JAYTTL010000169.1:0-1743 GCA_043745325.1 Actinomycetes bacterium | reverse complement strand
GAACAACTCAATAAAACAGACTGCGGTCTGTCAGCGTTACCGGCAGTCCGCCTCGATATAGATGCCGCGACCTCGACGGGGTGGCGGCGGATTGGGATCTCGCTTTTTTGTTTCTTACGAAACGTAGCAATCAATTGCCCCAAAAGGTAAGTTACCAAATTGGGAGAAGGTTTGAGCAAAACGCAATAAAAAAAACCACGAAGTCGTGGGCTCTAATTGGGGTTCCGTCGGCCACTATCTAAAGACGTCATTGACATAGCCGTCAATGACGCCTAATATAAACGCAATCACGTTATGCAGGGGCTTTCCCGTTGATAACAATTGTTGAAACTCCAATTTTCCAAAGAGATGCCGCCAAGTATTTAACGCCTAATCAAGTCGATGCGATTCATGCTTTGATTGTCAGAAACCCCCTTGTAGGTAAACAAGATGCCTTGCAGGTAGATTCATTATCTTTTGAATGGTCTAAAAACCCTTCGATTATTTTGGAATACGCAATATCGCTTGACCCAAGTCTGACTATATTTTTGTTGGCGCTGCATCTCCCAGGAGAGGCGCAGGGAGATCCCAATCAGTGGAAAATCTCCCGCGACATGCTTAAAAAGATCGGTGTCGGAATAGCTATCCGTGAAGTTGGCAAATGGGTTTTTGAAAAAATCAAAGATTTTTGGCATTTATGAGATTCGGCGATCGACATGGCGCAGCCAAGGCCGTATGAGACTGTACTAATATTATTATGGAATGCGACGAACCACAAACATTCGAATCGATACGACTGGCGCTGATCAAACAGCGCCTTCCAGAAATCGAACGGCTCAGTCGTGGTGGTTGCACTTTGAACCCGTGCGCTACTGCCTTACTCAACGAGTATTAATCTTCACAGAAATGGATCAAGGAGGTTTATGAAATCTCAACTTAACGTTCGTGCGAAATCTATAGAAGCCATGCAACAAGTCATCGCCTATCGGAAGGGACAAACTGACGGGTTTAAAATTGTCGCCATTACACCTCCACAGGTCAACGTCAAAGTTATCCGAGAGCGCCTAAATATGACGCAGCAAGAGTTTGCTGTAGCCTATGGATTGCCGCTCTCTACTCTCAAAAACTGGGAACAAGGGCATAGACAACCAGATGGGGTTGTTCGGATTTTTATAAAGATGATTGAGAACGACCCTCTAAGGCTACGCAAGCAAGTACAAGCGGCTCTGGCGGCGTAATAAAACTACGTCGGCATGACCCGGGAATATCGGGTTCGGGGAGCAGTAGAACGAATATGGGAATCTTCCCATAATGGGGTAGACTCAACACTCGTGTCGCCAGCGGCCATTCGAATCGTTCGATCGTCCGCGATGATCCAGGAGCCGACGTTGGTGGGCCACTGAAATCCATGAAATAAACGTCAGGAATGCCCCACACGGCCGACGTTCACGACTGCACCGCGAAATCCCGGAGTTCGGCCGAAGCGGTCAGTGGAGCTGGCTCATTTGAGTGGCCGGTGTGGCGCGGATTGCAGACGTTGCTTAGACGCAGGATGGTTCTGTCGCATTAAGCAGCTTTTGGATTTAAAGAGGGTTGATTTCATTGAAGTAAATTTGTCGAAATTTGCTTAATGCGACAGAACCTAAATTCATCAGTGCGGCGCGCCGCAAGATTGGCTATGCGCCGTTGCAATCGATTCATGAGACGGCTTGTGTCGCGCTCGCGCAACCGGATACGCAACCCCACGCGTTTTACGCAGGATTG
>JAYTTL010000168.1:0-1752 GCA_043745325.1 Actinomycetes bacterium | reverse complement strand
GATATGGCCGGGATCGTTGAGAGTGTGGGAGCAAATGTCGCAGAGTTCAAGGTTGGCGATGAGGTTTATGGCGAAAGCATGGGATCGTTATCCGAGTTCGCGGTCTTTGGAAATAATTCTTTGGCTCTGAAGCCTGCAAATTTGAATTTTGAAGAGGCGGCGGCTGTACCGATGGCAGGCTTTACTGCGATTCAAGCTTTGCGCGACAAGGCAGGAGTCAAAGCAGGACAGAAGGTATTAATCGTTGGCGCATCAGGCGGGGTTGGAACTTTTGCGGTCCAGATTGCTAAAGCATTTGGTGCCAATGTTACTGGTGTATGCAGCAGCGGAAATGTTGAGATGGTGAAATCAATAGGTGCCGATCGAGTAATAGATTATACAAAGGAAGATTTCTTCACTGGCGTGGATAAGTACGACGTTATTGTTCAGACTGCCGGCAACTACACATTGAAGCAGCTTCGTGCAGCGTTAGCATCCGATGGAACTCTCGTTCAAGCCGGAGATTCAAGTGGGGTGAGGGCTGTATTTGGAATGGGAATTGTTTTTGGAATGCTCAAGACGCTAGCGATATCTAAGATGTCTAAACAGAAGATACCGGCATTTCTAGCAAGGCGAAGTAAGACAGATTTGATTGCACTGACCGATTTGATTGAGTCGGGAGAGGTGAGACCAATCATCGATAGAAGGTATCCGATGGAGCAGGTGGCGGATGCTGTTTCATATTTAGAGGCTGGACATTCACGTGGCAAGGTTGTCATTCATATGTAGGCTGAAGTATTGACATAGTATCTTTACGAGAATTATTGAATTAGGCTCTGCGTAAATCACAAACTCACTCGTATTTAGGGGTTACCTCAGAATGTCAAAAGCGATTCACGATGGAGCAGTTGCACTTCAACCAGAGTTAGTAGAATTAAGACACCGCCTGCATCAGCGACCCGAACTAGGTCTGCACTTACCAGAGACACAGGCGATGGTTCTTGAGGCGTTGGATGGACTTGGCTTAGAGATCACTTTAGGTAAAAAACTCTCATCTGTAACCGCTGTACTTCGCGGAGCAAAACGCGGCAAAGCCGTACTACTACGGGGTGACATGGACGCACTTCCTATTCTTGAGGAAACAGGCGTGGATTACTCGAGCACAATCGATGGCGCGATGCATGCATGCGGCCATGATTTACATACTGCGATGTTGGTTGGTGCAGCGAAATTACTTACGGCACATCGTGATCACTTAGAGGGTGACGTTGTCTTTATGTTTCAACCCGGTGAAGAGGGTCAAGATGGCGCTGGCCACATGATTTCCGAGGGTGTTTTGGATGTGGCGGGAATCCGAGTTTCATCGGCATATGGAATCCATGTCGTTGCGGGTGCAGTTCCGCGCAATGTCTTTACAACGAAACCAGGCACAATGATGGCTTCAGCTGATGAACTTCACGTAACGGTGCGAGGCGCAGGTGGTCATGGATCAATGCCTCATTTTGCTAAGGATCCAATTGTTGTGGCCGCGCAGATGGTTGGGGATCTACAAACACTTGTGACGAGAAAATTTGATATTTTTGATCCTATTGTTGTCTCTGTTGGATATTTTCATGCAGGTACTAAGGCAAATATTATTCCGAGTGAGGCAAAATTCGAAGTAACTATCAGGACTTTTTCGCTTATAGCTCGTGAAAAAATACTTCGTGAAGCTAAACTACTCTGCGAAAAAATTGGCGAAGCGCATGGACTAGAAGTAGATGCAGTTGTCAT
>JAYTTL010000167.1:0-1753 GCA_043745325.1 Actinomycetes bacterium | reverse complement strand
TAAGGAAAAAACTAAGGGCAAGTTGAGAATTGTGGGATAGATGCATAATAAGGGTATGAGTTATTTTGAAGAGCTCGAACCTTGGCTCAGGAAGGTAGACTCAAAAGTCAAGTAGAGCCAGTCTTGCCGAATCCCACATTTATGCTCGAACAGATTAACCTGGAACCCCTGCCGTTCTCCTTACTCAATGCTATTTCTTGAATCGGCGCACAATGCTTTGCAACCGGACAATCACCCTTGATTTTCGCGATGGGCGGCCAGGGGTACTTTTTATTGCATCTGCCGATTTTTCATGGGAGTCCCAGAACTCCTTGATCTGGCTATCGGTGAGTTCAACTTCGATCGATTGGTCAGGTTCATTTTCCTTATACATGCCCTGCGCTTTGCCTTCCTCCTCTGCAGGAGGTGAGTTAAGTAAGTACTTAGCCACAGTGGAAAACTCCGTGCTTAAGCAGTAAGGGCACCGCGTTGGCCCGGCCGTAAATCTCTTCCCACAACTCGGTCGCAGGCAGATTGGCATACCTAAAGTCTAATTCCTCTCTTTGTAGTGGCAACTTAAAGCAGAACATTGGTTCGCTTTTGGATCGGTTACATCCTTACAAATACCGCACGTAAATAGAAAACGGTTATCAGTATCGAGCTTTGTTATGTCTACACCAGTGGAGTTGGCGGCGCTGCATCCTGGACATTAGTACAGGCAGCAAGTTTCCAGATTCCGTTCTCTTCGACATGTACAAAGGTACATAAACCACTGCCCGGTGGCAGTCCTGGTCCTTGATCTTCCAAGAGTTCTCGGATCCAACCAACGTGAGATAGCAGCGAGCCACCCGGAAGTTCCATCACATCAGCGGACTTCCCGACCATTCGATTACCACTCAGGGAGTGAGCAAAGAGATTTGCGTGCCAGGATTCAATTGCGGCGCGACCACGAGATCGCATGCCAAAGATATTCACAAACTCAGCCTTTTCAGTAAACAGGTCAGCAAGCGCTTTGGCATCTTTGCTATTGAAGGCGTCTGCAAAGGCCTGCGCGGCTTGATTGACAATTTGTAGTGGTGTCTCGGTCATCTCTGAATGGTACCGACTTGATTATTCTTGAACCGAATTAACACGAAAAATTCAAACGCCTTTTTGGGCCACTACCATTGAATTTTCATATGAAAATGGGCCAACTAAGATCGATTCAGAGTGGTAACAATGTTACGCTTTATCTTGAAATATCAAGTTCTATCAAGATAGGAGTAAATTATGGCAACCGCTCGCGAAAAATTCTCATCCCAGGCAGATCCAAAAATTCTTGCCAAGGCGCGTTCTCTTGCCGAAAAGGAGGGCCGCCAATTTCAATCAATTCTTGAGGATGCGCTCTCTGAGTATTTAGAGCGCCACCAGAGCGTTCGTCCACGTGCCCATGTCATGGAGGCGTTGGGGCTGAGCATAAAGGAGTTCGACGAACTTTATAAAGAGCTAGCGAAGTAGCGGCTAGGTTATGGCTTTTGATTACATCACCACCGCTGACGCTCTTGCCATTCACCAGATCCTGATACGCAAGTATGGTGGCGCTGATGGTCTCCGCGATATGGGTGCGCTCGAATCAGCTTTACATAGACCACAAACCGGCTATTACAAAGACATCATCGAAGAGGCTCCTGCCCTCCTTGAAAGTTTGGCAATTAACCATCCATTTTTAGATGGTAATAAAAGAGTTGCTTTTGCTGTGATGAGTGCTTTCCTATTCATCAATAGATTTGCAATC